>JAYTNC010000060.1:0-4701 GCA_043748515.1 Gemmatimonadota bacterium
CCTACTACTCCGCGCCCAAGAGCGTGAAGCCGCTCCAGTCGCTCGACGAGGTCGACCCGGAGCTGCTCAAGACCTACGCCAAGCTCGGCATCTCGCTCACCGAGCAGAAGCGCCTCACCGGCGTCGCCGTCGACGCGATCTTCGACTCGGTCTCGGTCGGCACGACCATGAAGACCGAACTCGCCGCCGTCGGCGTGATCTTCTGCTCCTTCGGCGAGGCGGTACACAACCATCCCGAGCTCATCAAGAAGTACCTCGGCTCGGTCGTGCCCTACTCGGACAACTTCTTCGCCGCGCTCAACTCGGCCGTCTTCTCCGACGGCTCGTTCGTCTACATCCCGAAGGGCGTGAAGTGCCCGCTCGAGCTCTCGACCTACTTCCGCATCAACGCGGCCGACACCGGCCAGTTCGAGCGGACGCTGATCGTCGCCGACGAGGGCGCGTCGGTGAGCTACCTCGAGGGCTGCACCGCCCCCAAGCGCGCGACCAACCAGCTGCATGCGGCGGTGGTCGAGATCATCGCGCTCGACGACTCCACCGTGAAGTACTCGACCGTGCAGAACTGGTACGCCGGCGACAAGGACGGCGTGGGCGGCATCTACAACTTCGTCACCAAGCGCGGCAAGGCGCAGACGAACGCGAAGATCTCGTGGACGCAGGTCGAGACCGGCTCGGCGATCACCTGGAAGTATCCCTCGGTGATCCTGCAGGGCGACAACTCGGTCGGCGAGTTCTACTCGGTGGCCGTGGTCAACAACAAGCAGCAGGCCGACACCGGCACGAAGATGATCCACATCGGCCGCAACACGAAGTCGACGATCATCTCCAAGGGCATCAGCGCGGGCCAGGGGCAGAACTCCTACCGCGGCCAGGTGAAGGTGCTCCCCAAGGCCGAGGGCGCGCGCAACTACACGCAGTGCGACTCGATGCTGATCGGCAACGCCTGCGGCGCGCACACCTTCCCGTACATCGAGGTCGCCAACAACACGGCGACACTCGAGCACGAGGCCTCGACGTCCAAGATCGGCGAGGACCAGATCTTCTACTGCAAGTCGCGCGGCCTCAACGCCGAGCACGCGATCTCGCTGATCGTCGCCGGGTTCTGCAAGGAAGTGTTCAAGGAGCTGCCGATGGAGTTCGCGCTCGAGGCGCAGCAGCTGCTCGGGATCTCGCTCGAAGGTTCAGTCGGATAGGGGATGAAAGCTGAAGGATGAAAGCTGAAAGTGAACGACAGCCTCATCCCCCGCATTCCGCATCACCCCGCATCGCAGTGTCTTCCATCTTTCATCCTTAAGCCTTCATCGTCGTCCATATGCTCAGAATCTCAGATCTGCACGCCAGCGCCGGCGGCAAGGAGATCCTCAAGGGGATCTCGCTCACCATCAACGCCGGCGAGGTGCACGCCATCATGGGCCCCAACGGCTCCGGCAAGTCCACGCTCGCGCAGGTCATCGCCGGGCATCCCGGCTATGAAGTGACCGGCGGCACGATCGAGTACGAGGGGCAGGACCTCCTCGACATGGAAGCCGAGGAGCGCGCGCAGGCGGGCGTCTTCCTGGCCTTCCAGTACCCGGTCGAGATCCCGGGCGTGACCAACGCCTACTTCCTTCGCGCCGCGTACAACGAGATCCGCAAGGCGCGCGGCGAGGAAGAGGTCGATCCGATGGAGTTCCTCGACATCATGGAGGAGAAGCTCGCGCTCGTGGAGATGGACGCCACGATGATGCAGCGCTCCGTCAACTCCGGCTTCTCGGGCGGAGAGAAGAAGCGCAACGAGATTCTCCAGATGGCCGTGCTCGCACCCAAGCTCGCCGTGCTCGACGAGACCGATTCCGGCCTGGACATCGACGCCCTGCGCATCGTCGCCGGCGGCGTGAACAAGCTCAAGCGCCCCGACAACGCCACGATCGTCGTGACGCACTACCAGCGCCTGCTCAACTACATCGTGCCCGACTTCGTGCACGTGCTCGCCGGCGGCCGGATCATCAAGTCGGGCGGCAAGGAGCTCGCGCACGAGCTCGAGGCCAAGGGCTACGACTGGCTCCTCGAGCCGGCGGGCGTCTGACCGTGACCGCACCGTACGCCGACCAGTTCGCCGCCTTCTCGTCCAACGGCGGAGGCGAGGGGCCGTCCTGGCTCCCCGCGCTCCGTGCCAAGGCCTTCGAGCGCTTCGCGTCGCTCGGATTCCCGACGACGCGCGACGAGGACTGGCATTTCACCTCCGTCACGCCGATCGCCGAGCGCACCTTCAAGGCGGTCAAGCCCGCCGCGACGACGCTCACGCTCTCCGATCTCGAGCCCTGGCTCGTCGACGAGTCGTGGCAGCGTCTCGTCTTCGTGAACGGCAAGTTCGAGCCGTCGCTCTCCAACTTCTCGGAGCTCCCGGCCGACGTGCAGGTGAGCACGCTCTCCGACGCGCTCCGCGAGGAGCCCGAGTGGGTGAAGCAGCGGCTCGGCACGCTCGCCGCCTTCGACCGCGCCGCCTTCACGGCGATGAACACGGCCTTCATGCAGGACGGTGTGGTCGTGCACGTCCCGAAGGGCGAGCTCGTCGAGGTCCCGCTGCACATCCTGCACGTCACCGACGCGCAGGCGGCGGGCGCGGCGGTGCATCCGCGCCTGCTCGTGGTCGCCGAGGCGCAGTCGCAGATCACGCTGATCGAGAGCTACGTCGGGCTCGGCCAGGCGTCGTACCTCGTGAACGGCGTCGCCGAGATCTCGGTGGGTGACGGCGCGCGCGTGGACCACTACAAGATCCAGCGCGACGGCATCGAGGCCTTCCATGTGGGCACCGTGCAGGTGACGCAGGGCAAGGACTCGATCTACCACTCGTTCTCGTACGCGGCGGGCGCGGCCCTCTCGCGCACCAACGTCTACACCAAGCTCGCCGGCACCGGCGGCGAGGCGCGGCTCAACGGCCTCTACGTCCTCGACGGCGCGCAGCATGCCGACCACCAGACCTTCGTGGAGCATCTCGCCGAGTCGTGCGCGAGCCGCGAGCTCTACATCGGCATCCTCGACGGCTCCTCGCACGGCGTCTTCAACGGCAAGGTCTACGTCGACCCGATCGCCCAGAAGACCGACGGCAAGCAGACCAACAAGGCGCTCCTGCTCTCGCCGACGGCGCGGATCGACACCAAGCCGCAGCTCGAGATCTTCGCCGACGACGTGAAGTGCACGCATGGCGCGACGATCGGCAAGCTCGACGAGCAGGCACTGTTCTACCTGAAGAGCCGCGGCATCGGCGGCGAGAACGCCCGCGCGCTCCTCACCTACGCCTTCGCGGCGCAGGTGCTCGAGACGATCGAGATCGACGCGCTGCGCCTCGTGCTCGAGCGCGCGATCTTCCAGCGCTTCACCAACCTCGCGCTGGAGTAGCAGGCCCCGTGGCCAACGACGCCGCGCTCGACGCGCTCTATCAGGAGATCATCCTGGATCACAATCGGCGCCCGCGGAACTTCCGCGAGCTGCCGAACGCGACCTGCTCGGCCGACGGCAAGAACCCCAGCTGCGGCGACGCGCTCACGATCTGGCTGCAGTTCGACGGCGACACCCTGGCCGACGTCTCGTTCCAGGGCGTGGGCTGCGCGATCTCCAAGGCCTCGGCGTCGCTCATGACGCTGGCGGTGAAGGGCCGCACGCGCACCGAGGCGGCGGCGATCTTCGAGAAGGTTCACCGCCTCGTGACCGGCGCCGAGAGCGACGCCGCGACGGCCAAGGAACTCGGTCAGCTCCGCGTGCTCGGCGGCGTCTCCAAGTTCCCGATGCGCGTGAAGTGTGCCTCGCTCGCGTGGCATGCGCTCAAGTCGGCGATGGACGGCTCCGAGCCGGTGGTCGCCGTGCACACCGGCGACGTCACGGCGTGACCGGCGCCGGCGGCGCTCCGGCCGGCGAGGGCTTTGCGCTCATCGCCGACCTTTCCTCCGCTGAGGTCGAGGGCGGCGCCGTGAGGCAGGCGAAGCACCCGAACGGCACCGCGCTCTGTGTGGGCCGGCATGAGGGCGTGATCTTCGCGGTGAAGGACAACTGCCCGCACGCCGAGTTCCCGCTCTCCGAGGGCACGCTCTACCCGAACGGCGAGCTCGAGTGCTGCTGGCACGGCGCGCGGTTCGATTGCCGCACCGGCGCGGTGCTGCGCGGACCGGCCGAGGAGGCGCTCGTGCGCTATGAAGTGGAAGAACGCGACGGTGGCATCTGGGTGAGGAGAGCGCGATGAGCACGGACAAGGCGGCACATGGCGGCGCGCATTCGCTCGCGCCGCGCAGCGACTTCCCGCTCCTCGCCGGGCAGCCCGGGCTCGTGTATCTCGACTCGGCTGCGACGTCGCAGAAGCCGCGCGCCGTGCTCGACGCCATCATGGCGTACTACACGACGATCAACGCCAACCCGCATCGCGGCGCCTACACGCTCTCGGCCGAGGCGACGCAGGCGTACCACGACGCGCGGGTGCGGCTCGCGAGGTTCATCGGCGTGGCCGACGCCGACACGCTGATCTTCACGCGCGGCGCGACCGAGTCGCTCAACCTCGTCTGCGCTTCGTGGGGGCGCGCCAACGTGCGTGCCGGGGACAACGTCGTCGTGACGCGGATGGAGCATCACGCGAACTTCGTCCCCTGGCAGCAGCTCGCGATCGCGGCGGGCGCCGAGTTCCGGATCTGCGAGCTCGACGCGGCGGGCGGGATCGACCTCGCGATGCTCGCG
>JAYTNC010000061.1:0-1525 GCA_043748515.1 Gemmatimonadota bacterium
CTCGAGCTGCCGCTCGACGAGGCGGACGAGGCGTTCGAGAAGGCGTTGCGCCACTTGGAACCGTTCGGCGTGGGAAATCCCGGGCCGGTGATGATCGCGCGCGGGGTGCGCGTCGCGTCGGGCGTGCGGAAGATCGGGACCGACGGCGTGAAGGTCGCGCTCGAGACGTCGCGCGGCCCGCTCGACAGCGTCGGCTGGGGCCTCGCCGGCCGCGCGGACGAACTGCGCGCGGGTGCGCTGCTCGACGTCGCCTACCGTCTGGATGTGAACGAGTATCAGGGGAAGCGCACTCTGCAGGCGGTGCTGCAGGACTTCCGGTTCTCCGCGGAGGCGGGCTCCTGACTGTGGCCGAACTCCGCATCGTGGCAGGTGCCTGGCGCGGCCGGCGGATCGCGGTGCCGAAGGGCAGCGTGCGACCGACGGCCGACCGCGTGCGCGAGGCCTGGCTGAGCATCGTGAACCCCTGGCTCGACGGCGCGCGCGTGGTGGACCTCTGCGCCGGCTCGGGGGCGCTCGGGCTCGAGGCGCTCTCGCGCGGGGCCGCGCACTGCGACTGGGTCGAGCAGGACCCGCGCGTGCTCACCACGCTGCGCGCGAACATCGCCGCCCTCGGCGCGGGGGCGCTCGGCGTCGTGCACCGTGCGGGGGCGTTACCGTTCATCGATACGGCGATGCCCGCGGGGACGGACGCACCGTGGGACGTCGCGTTCGCGGACCCGCCGTACGGGAAGGGGATCGCGACGGCGCTGGCCGAACGCTGGCTCCGTGCGCCGTTCGCGGCGATCTTTGGCGTGGAGCACGAGGCCGGGCTCGCGCTCCCGGATGCCGGCGATGGCACCAGCGCAGGCGCGACCGTGGACCGACGGCAGTACGGCGACACCGCGCTCACCCTCTTTCGAACGGAACGCTGACGATGCCCAAGGTGGCGCTCTACGCGGGCAGCTTCGACCCGATCACGAACGGGCATGCGGATCTCATCCGCCGCTCGCTGAAGTTCGTCGACCACCTGGTGGTGGGCGTGGCGGTGAACGTCTCCAAGCAGCCGCTCTTCTCGGTGGAGGAGCGGATCACGCTGATCCGCTCCGCGCTCGAGGACGATCCGCGCGTCGAGGTGCGGGCCTTCCGGGGCCTGGTCGTCGATTTCGCGCGGGAGGCGGGCGCGCAGGTGGTGCTCCGCGGCCTGCGCGCGGTGGCCGACTTCGAGTACGAGTACCAGATGGCCCTGATGAACCGGCACCTCGCGCCGCTGCTCGAGACGATGTTCATGGTGCCGTCGCTCGAGGTGAGCTACGTGAGCTCGTCGCTCGTGCGCGAGGTCGCGCGGTTCGGCGGCGACATCGAGGCGCTGGTGCATCCGGCGGTGGCCAAGGCGTTGCGCGACAAGTACGAGTCCCCATCTTTCACGGCGAACCCCGGCCAGAGCGCACCATGAGCCTGCAAGTCATCAAGCACGGCGACGTCGTCGTCATCGAAGTGGACGGTCAGCTGATCGTCGGCAATCGTCAGGAACTGAAGCAGCGGGTGC
>JAYTNC010000062.1:0-4379 GCA_043748515.1 Gemmatimonadota bacterium
CCACGCGCCCGTGCCAAACGGCATCTGGCGCTCCCCGATCCGCATCGATCCCTTCACGGTCGCGATCGAGGACAAGGTCGCGTACCTCATGGAGGCCAACGCGGCCGCGTTGGCCGCCGGCGCCCGCTTCGTGAACTCGAACATGTTCTTCCTCAAGGACGAGAAGACCTTCGCGAGCACGCTCGGCACCGTCACGCAGCAGACGATCTTCCGCGCCCAGCCCGGCATGACCGTCACCATGGTCTCCGCCGACAATCGCGACTTCCAGACGCGGGAGAGCACCGACATCCAGCCCAAGGGGCTCGGCTACGAGCATGTCCTCGACAACGACATGAAGCGCCACGCGGCGCGCTGGGTCGAGGAGGCGAAGCAGAAGCTCACCGCCAAGCCGGTCGAGGTGGGGCGCTACGACCTCATCCTGCACCCGTCGCACCTCTGGCTCACCATCCATGAGGCGATCGCGCACCCGACCGAGCTCGACCGCGCGTACGGCTTCGAGGCCAACTACGCGGGCACGAGCTACCTCTCGCCGCCGGAGGACAAGCTCGGGAAGTTCCGCATGGGCCCGAGCTTCATGAACGTCCTCGCCGACCGCTCGGCGCCGGGTTCGCTCTCGGCCTGCGGCTGGGACGACGAAGGCGTCGCCCCCGAGGACTTCTACATCGTGAAGGACGGGATGTTCGTGGACTACCAGACCACGCGCGAACAGGCGATGTGGCTCGACTGGTGGTACAAGCAGCGCAACATGCCCACGCGCTCGCACGGCTGCTCCTACGCGCAGACCTGGGCCGACGTGCAGTTCCAGCGCATGCCCAACGTGAACCTCCTGCCGGGCGAGCAGGACCTCGTCTGGGAGGACCTCATCGCCGCGACCGAGAACGGCATCGCGATCATCGGCGATGGCTCGTTCTCGATCGACCAGCAGCGCTACAACGCGCAGTTCGGCGGGCAGCTCTTCTACGAGGTCAAGAACGGGAAGATCACCGGCATGCTCAAGGACGTCGCCTACCAGATCCGCACGCCGGAGTTCTGGAACGCACTCGACATGATCGGCGGCAAGCGCAGCTACGAGCTCGGCGGCGCCTTCGGCGACGGCAAGGGCCAGCCCGCGCAGTCCAACGCGGTGAGTCACGGCTGTCCGCCCACGCGCCACAAGCAGATCAACATCATCAACACCGGGAGGACCGCGTAATGGCCCCCCGCTCGCTCTACGCCATCGCCCCGCACCTCTCGCGCTCCGAGTGCGAGGCCATCACCAAGAAGGTCCTCGGCTTCTCCACCGCCGACGAATGCCGCGTCTCGATCGACAGCGGCATGCGCCAGAACACCCGCTTCGCGGTGAATCAGGTCTCCACCGCCGGCGACGACTACGACGCCTCGGTGAGCATCCGCGCCGTGATCGGCAAGCGCGTCGCGAACGTCACGACCAACCGGCTCGACGACGCCTCGCTGCGCGCCGCGGTCGCGAACGCCGAGCGCATCGCCAAGCTCGCGCCCGAGGATCCCGAGCTGATGCCAGAGCTCGGTCCGCAGCAGTACCGCGAGTCGATCGCCTGGAACGATTCCACCGCCTCGCTCGAGCCCGAGGCGCGCGCCGAGGCGGTGCGCGCGATCACCTCGCGCTCGCTGCAGGCCGGCTTCGTCTCCACCGGCTATCTCGAGGCGAACGCCGGTTCGTTCGCGGTCGCCAACAACCGCGGCCTCTTCGCCTACTCGCGCAACACGAGCTCGGCCTTCACGACCACCGTCCGCACGCCCGACGGCACCGGCTCCGGCTGGGCCGGCGCCTCGGACAACGACTTCACCCGCATCGACCCGCGACTCCTCGCGGAACGCGCGATCGAGAAGGCGCGGCGGTCGATGAACCCCGTCGCGATCGAACCCGGCCGCTACACCGTGATCCTCGAGCCGACAGCCGTCGCGAACCTCGTGGCGCTCATCTCCGGCTCGCTCAACGCCCGCAGTGCCGACGAGGGCCGCAGCTTCTTCTCCAAGGCCGGCGGTGGGAACAAGATCGGCGAGAAGGTCGTGGACGAGCGCGTGACGCTCACCTCCGACCCGCTCGACCCGCGCGTGCCGGCGAACACCTTCAGCGGCGACGGCATGCCGACGGAGAAGGTGACCTGGATCGAGAACGGCGTCGTGAAGAACCTCGCCTACGACCGCTTCTGGGCGCAGAAGTCCGGCAAGGCCACGGTGAACGCAGGCGGTACGCTCGCGATGGCCGGCGGCACCAGCAGCATTGAGGAGATGATCGCCTCCACGGAGCGCGGCATCCTCGTCACGCGCTTCTGGTACATCCGCGGCGTCGATCCGCGCACGATCCTCTTCACGGGTCTCACGCGCGACGGCACCTTCCTCGTCGAGAATGGGAAGGTCACGCGGCCGGTGAAGAACCTGCGCTACAACGAATCGCCCATCTTCATGCTGAACAACCTCATGGCGATGGGCCGTCCCGAACGCGTGAGCGCCTCGGAGTCGGGTGGTCCTGGGCAGGCGATCATCGTGCCGCCGCTCAAGTGCCGCGACTTCAACTTCACGAGCACGAGTGACGCGATCTGACCTTCGTTCGTGTTGATGCATGAGGGCGCCGAACGGCCCGATCTTCATGATGGGATTGACAGGCGGCGTTTATCATCTTATTGAAGAGGTAAGTAAAAGACGGTGCGAATCGTGTTTGGAGGCAAATCGAGTCGACATGATCGAGACCCGATGCGCACCGAGTTGCTCGCTGATCGCGTGATTCTCGCAGGGAAAACAGCCGGTGCAGTGCAGGTGAAGCCGGCGAAGAACGTTCGGAACTTCGATTTCATCAGCCTCGACGAGGCTGTCTGATCCACCCGCCCCGGAGCATCGGGACGGCCCGAGATGCGGCGATCAACCGATCGTCGCATGACCCACCGATCCACCGGGGGATCGGCAGGGAGAACATTTTTTCAAGGAGCTCGTACCATGGCTGCCAAGAAGAAGACCGCCAAGAAGGCGACCAAGAAGAAGGCCGCGAAGAAGAAGTAGTTCGGCCAGCTTCACACACAAAGGGATCGACGCTCGCGTCGGTCCCTTTGTGCTTTTCATCGGGATGGAGGAGGAAGGATTCAGGTCGAACGATGCGCCTCGTCAATGAGCGCAAAGCAAAAGGGCCGCCCGAACGGGCGGCCCTCTTTCATCCTTCAGCCTTCATCGACCGCCTCAATCGACCGCCTCAATCGACCGCCTCAAGCGACCGCCTCAAGCGGCCCGATGCGACCCCGCCAGCACAAGCTCCATCTCCGGCTCGTCCGGCACCGGTCCCCACACGTACGCCGAGAACCTCGGCTCCGCCTCGGCACGGCTGCCACTCGAGATGATGATGCCGATCGGCTCTTCGTCGGTCCGGGCCTTCGTGATGCGATCCATGGTGCGCCTCTACTGATATGAAGTGCACGTGCGGGAGCACATGCGTATGCCTAGTAGACGTTGCACGTACGGTGCCAGTTTCCGTCCATTATAACGCGTTGTCCTGTATGCACTTGAGACCACAGCGGCACTGCCTCGGTGACCCCGGTGTCGCACACTGACACGCGCTGGATCGCGTCTGGTGTGTCATTTCGTCACATGAACGTCTTCTTCGCGACGAAGGTCCGCGAGGCCCCGGGCTCCGGCATCAGCGAGATCTCCCAGCCCGCATAGCGCGTCCGGAGCTCTTCCTCCGTCAGCATCGCCTGACCTGCGATCAACGTCTCGATCAGGTGCACGCCGCCGTCGCTCGTCGCCTGCTGCAACAGCGCGATCACCCGTTCGCGCTCGAAGACCGAGAGGCCGGCGAAGGCCGCCGGTGTGCAGATCACCGCCGCGAGCGGTCCGTCGGGCGTGAAGCTCACGAGATCCGCGGCGAATCCGCGCACCTTCTCGATGAGGCCCGCGTCACGCGCCGCGCGAAGCACGCGGTTCACCACCGCGACCTCGGGCTCGATCGCCGTCACCTCGCAGCCGTTCGCCGCGAGATACAGCGCCGACCCCTCGACGCGCGCGCCGGCGACGAGCACCGAGGGCGACATGCCGTGGATCGGCGGGATCGCGCGCGCGAGCGGCGTGTCGGGGCGTAGTCCCCAGTGCTCCGGCTTGCGGAGCTCGTTCGCGTTCTTCTCGCGCCGCCGGCGCCAGGTCTCGTACGACGGGATGCGCAGCCGCGCCGTGATGATCCGGTCCACCTCGTCCGCGAGGAGCACCTCGCGCATCCCGATCTGCGCCCCCTCGTCGAGCGTCCGCGCCGCCTCGGTGGCGATGCCGTGCAGGACCGACGTGGGGACCGAGATCTTGTAGTCCTCGACCTCGCGCTCCACGTAGTTCTGGTACTCGTGCCGCAGCGATCGGGTCGAGAGGCGGCTGGACATCTATGG
>JAYTNC010000063.1:0-9749 GCA_043748515.1 Gemmatimonadota bacterium
GGCGGATAGATGGCGTTCTTGTGCAGCCCGATCGAGAGCTCGATCAGGAAGTCTGCCAAGTCTCGCGACAGTGTCGCGGATTCACCGCCCGTCGTGAGGCGCGCCATTGGGCGAATTATGGCGGTCGGAGCATCGGCTGGGCTACCTTTCGCGCGGACGCTGCCCCCCACCCGCGCGTCCCCCGTGCCCGCGACGCCACGCGGGCGACTTCCCGCCGGAGCCCCACTAGTGACCGCAGTCGCACCCGCCTCACCCGAGCTGCAGAAGCTCGCGATCGATACTGTCCGCACCCTCTCCATGGACGCCGTGCAGGCCGCCGAATCGGGCCACCCCGGCACGCCGATGGCCCTCGCGCCGCTCGCCTACGCGCTCTTCACCCGCCACCTCAAGCACAACCCGGCCGATCCCCACTGGCCCGACCGCGACCGGTTCGTGCTCTCCGCCGGCCATGCGTCGATGCTCCTCTACTCGACGCTCTACCTGAGCGGCTACGGCCTCTCGCTCGACGACATCAAGGCCTTCCGTCAGTGGGGCAGCAAGACCCCCGGCCACCCCGAGTACGGCCACACGGCCGGCGTCGAGACCACCACCGGCCCGCTCGGCCAGGGCATCGGCAACGCGGTCGGCATGGCGGTCGCCGAGGCGCATCTCGCGGCGGTGTTCAATCGCGAAGGCCATGGCGTACTCGACCATCACACCTGGTTCATCGCCGGCGACGGCTGCCTCATGGAAGGCATCTCGCACGAGGCCGCCTCCTTCGCAGGCCACCAGAAGCTCGGCAAGCTCATCGGCTTCTGGGACGACAACAGCATCACGATCGACGGCCGCGTCAGCCTCTCCAGCAGCGACGACGTCGCCAAGCGGTTCGAGGCCTACGGCTGGCAGGTGTTGCACATCTCGGACGTGAACGACCAGGCGCAGATCGACCGCGTGATCGCCGAGGCCAAGGCCGACACCGAGCGCCCGACGCTCGTCTGCACCAAGACGATCATCGGCTTCGGCTCGCCCAACCGCGCGGACACCGCCAAGGCCCACGGCGAAGCGCTCGGCAAGGACGAGATCCTGCTCACGAAGGCCGCGTACGGCTGGCCGAGCACCGAGCCGTTCTTCGTGCCGCAGGAAGCGCTCGAACACTGGCGCGGCGCCAAGGAGCGCGGCGTGAACCTCCAGCGCGAGTGGATGGCGCGCTTCGCCGACTACACCAGGAACTTCCCGAGCGAGGCCATGGAACTCGGCCGCCGCTGGCACGGTGACCTGCCCGCAGGGTGGGAGAAGTCGCTCACCGAGTTCGACGCGAGCAACGGCAACGTCGCGAGCCGCGCGGCATCGGGCACGGTGATCAACTCCCTCGCCGTCGCGCTCCCCGAGTTGATCGGCGGCTCGGCCGACCTCACCGGCAGCAATCTCACCGACGTGAAGGGTGCGCCGATCTTCTCGGCCACGCAGCGCGGCGGCCGCAACTTCCGCTTCGGCATCCGCGAGCACGCGATGGGCTCGATGATGAACGGCATGGCGCTGCACGGCGGGATCATCCCGTACGGCGGCACCTTCCTCGTTTTCGCCGACTACATGCGGCCGGCCATCCGGTTGGCGGCGCTCATGAAGCAGCAGTGCATCTATGTGTTCACGCACGACTCGATCGGGCTCGGCGAGGACGGTCCGACGCATCAGCCGGTGGAGCATCTCAGCTCGTTGCGGTGCATTCCGGGGCTGCTCGTGCTGCGTCCCGCCGATGCGGCGGAGACGGCGGAGGCGTGGCGGATGGCGTTGCGGTACCGCACGGGGCCGAGCGCGATCGTGCTGACGCGGCAAAAGCTGCCGTTGATCGACCGGTCGACGCATGGCGCGGTGAGCGGCGCGACGAAGGGTGCCTACGTGCTCAAGGACGTCGCCGAGGGTCAGTCACTGCAGGCCGTGATCCTGGCGAGCGGTTCGGAGGTGGAGATCGCGCTCAAGGCGCAGGGCGAACTCGCGGCGCAGGGCGTTGGGGCGCGCGTGGTGTCGATGCTCTCGATGGAAGTGTTCGGCGCGCAGGATGCGGCGTATCAGGCGAGCGTGCTGCCGGCCGGCGAGAAGCGCGTGGCGATCGAGGCGGCGCATCCGATGTCGTGGTACAAGTGGGTCGGGACCGACGGTGCGGTGGTCGGGATCGAGACGTTCGGGGCGAGTGCGCCGTTCCAGCGGTTGTATGAGGAGTATGGGATCACGGCGGGGGCGGTGGTGAAGGCGGTGCGCGGGGTGATCTGAGGCGCGATGCGTCGCCTTGCAGGAACGGCCCCTCGCGACTGCTCGCGAGGGGCCGTTCCTGTCTTCGGGTTCCGATGAGCGCGGCGCCCGACGCTCACCGCCTGGAGCCTCCGTCGTTGACGGGGCGATCCAGCTCGCCTACCACTGACGAATTGGCGCACCAAAGTATCTGCCGCTCACTGACCGAAACGGTATCACGAAAGACGAGCGTGTCGGAGGAGAGTCGTTGCAGTTCGCCCTGCCATCCGGTGGCCGCAAGCAGGGACTTCATGATATCCTGTCCCGTGTAAACCGCACGGGGCTCCCTTCCCTGTCTCTTGTCCCACTGAACATCGCGTGGATGACCCATTGCAGGGTAGATGACGTCCGCGACGCACCCGCCGGCGGCTCGTCTCAGCCGCACATTGGGACTCGATTCCGGAGTCCCCGAGCGCGTCATCCGATAGGCGGTGAAACCTGGACACACCACGGGGACTTTTCGGCCCGAGATGTTGACAACGCGACTGTCCGAGAAACGCACCAAGCTGTCCCCTGCTCCAAGTGCAGCGGCGGCAGGCAGAGATAGGCTCTCGGGACATGAACTCAGCGAGAATCTCTCGCCAATCGGCGGGACACCCGATACACAGGATGTTGCCTGTACGCAGATCACCGCCGCGAATAGCAGTAGCGTACGAAGGACGCGGCTTTGCATGTGCGAAGGGGGGGACATGGCGATTCCTCAGCAATCCGTTGGCGAAGCGCAAAGATTCCGCGAGTATGATGCAATCTGAGAGGCGCGCCGATACGCGATCGATTCGTTGCAGTGCTCAAGGGAAGGAAGTAGTCCCGATTGACCCCTTTCCAAGCGCTGTTGCCATCGTTTCCCAAGTAAAGGACGTTCGGACAGCTCCCAGCAACCCTAGCCCGAGATAAGGTAGCCACGGATTTCGCCCCGTGTATGAGAGGAACATGAACTGAACCGAGTGGCCGAACTCATGAGTTGCGACCTCCGCAAGAGCCTCAAGGCCCCAAGTGGCCGTGCCGCTCCCTACGGCGGCATGCCCCAGCGTGAGCCCTCCTCTGGAGTCGATCAATCGTCCAACCGATCCTCTAATCAGGTCTTTGTCGCTGCTCATCGTACCTTGGAACCACCCACTGCTTCCGTAGCGGACCGTTGCTCCCCCCATCTTGCCGATGACACCAGAGCCGGTCAAGAACGCTTGAGAGATGCTGAAGTTCCGTCTAAACGCATCTCCAAAGCTGGTACGGCCTCCGGAAGCCACGTGTTCGATTCCAGCCGACACCGCTGAGCCGAATGCGTTCGCCGCGGTGGCCCTCGCCGCTCCCTGCCACGCCGCGAAGCTGCCAAATCCGCCGGATACAGCTACCATGACCGCAAACTGAAAGACCGGACTCTTCACAACATTGCCGATGTCTCTCCAAGGGCTTCGCCACCGAATCCCAAACAGGCGCATCTTCAGATTCCCTGTGGGATCGGTGTAGTTGACCGGATCACCTTCCGCGAACGCATACAGATTGTACCCTCCCGCCACTCCGATCGGATCTTCCGACACGAAGCGTGCGACCTTCGGATCGTAGTACCGCGCCCGCATGAAGTAGAGCCCCGCTTCCGCGTCCCACTCCCGGCCCTTGTAGCGATACGGGTTGGTGATGCTGCCTGTCGATCCGACCAGCTCCCCCTGCGGCGTGTAGTCATAGCTCGCAACTACGACTCCGGCGGCGTTGATCAGCCCCCGCACATTCCCCTCGGCGTCTTGCACGTAGTAGTACTGCACCCCGCCGCGACGCATCCCATGTGGACGGTCCGCACCAGGGTAGTACGTGTATTCGGCCAGGATGCCATTGTACGCGTCAACCTCCATCACCACGTTGGCGTTGTGCAACAGGTAGCGGGTGATCGCGCCGTTCACCGACTTCCGCACGCGTTGCCCCCACCCGTCGTAGCCGTACGTGGTCGTCCCCAGAGGCGACGTCACCGTGACGAGCTGCCCCAGCGCATTCCAGGTGTAGTTCGTCGTGCCGGACGGCCCCGTCCGCTGGGTGAGGTTGCCTTCGGCATCGTACGTGAATGCCTCTCCATTGAACTGCACCAGCCTGCTGCCCCCGCCGGACTGGTACACAATTCCCGCACCGACCTGGTTCGCGATCTTGTCGTACTCGTATGCCCCGGCACGTAGCGTATCCACGTGGGTGATGTCGGTCTGGATGAAGCAGGCGGGACAGTCGCCGTAGGGATCCCACGCCTCCCAGACGGTCTCCGTCCAGGTGCGTGTATCGCGATAGTCCATCAGCCGATCCCGCGAGTCGTAGTTGTGCAGGCGCGAATAGCTGTCCGCCTCCCACCCGTGCGTGATCTCCCAAATCCGGCTCGAGTTGTCGCGCGCATACGACCGCGAAAACGTGCCACTCAGTCCGGAGAAGCTCATCTGCGTGAGTTCCCCGAGGGCACTGAACGTGTTCGTGCGCACGGCGGCCGCGTTCGGCAGCGTGACCGTCTTCTCTTCCTGCGCCTTGTCGTACGCAATGAGGGTCCCCGCGCCGCCGAAATCCTGCAGGAACGCCAGGCGCCGCTGCGCATCGTAGCCACTCCCGATCGTCCGCGTCCAGAGGGCGCCGCCGTTAGGCGCGTCGAATGACTTGATGGTGACACCATCGGGCATGGTGCCGATGAATCCCTGATTCAGCACGTAGCGCGTGCCGGCGCGCGCGGTGATCGCGGCGGTCGGGCGGCCGGCCGCGTCGACGTACAGCGTGTCCGTGCTCTCTGCATTCTGCACGGCGACCCAGCGCTGCTGGGGATCATAGGCGTAGGAGGTCACGTCACTGCCCGCCGTCCGCGTCAGGTCCCGGTCCAGCGCGTCCTTTGTCCAGGTCACCACCTGACCACGGCGGTCCGTGGCCCGCATCAGATTGCCTCGACGATCATAGCCGAAGGTCGCCACCTGCTCGCGCGGATCCGTCGTCGACACGGTCCACCCCGCGGCGTTCGTGACCGTCGTGTACACGTTGCCGACGGGATCGGTGAAGGAATAGGTGCGGGTGGCATCATTGTACGCGTAGCTTGAGACATCGATCCCAAGCGATGTCTGCTGCGTCACGCGGTTCAGCAGATCGTAGGCCGTGACGTACACCCGGCCGAGGTGATCCGTGATCTGCTGGCGACGCCCCGAGGCGTCATAACCGAACGTCACCGTCCGCGTGGCGGTCCCGGGCGCAGTGCGGATCGTGCTCGCCGTGTTGCCGTGCGTCGTCTCGACCGTGACGGAGTCGAACTCCTGACGCGAGTTGCGGACGGACCGCACGCGGCCGTATGCGTCGACCTTGTAGCGCAGCGTGTTCGCGGAGTCGCTCTTGACACTGTCTGGCGCGAGCCGGCTCCCGGAGAAGAACGCCTCGACCATCTTCGTGCCGTTCACGTGCACCGTCTTCACTTGATCGAACGAATCGTAGGTGTACGTGGTCGTCTCGCCGCTCGCTCCTTGCGTGGCCGACAGCAGGAGGAAGCCGCTCGGGTCGTAGTCGAATGCGGCGGCGGCCTGCCCTGTCGTCTGGACCCTCGTCGGCTGGTACGCCGCCCCGAATGCGGTCGTCGTCACGGCGGTGTCGCCGTTCGCGGCCTGTGCCACGGTGCGCGTTGCGCCACCCGATGCGTGCAGCCACGAGGTGGTGGTCGCGCCGTTGGATGCGGTCGCGCGCACGAACGCGCTTTCTGCGCGCAATCCCTTCTTCATCGGCACGCTCGAGTACGTGCTGGCCGAGTTCGCGAGCGCCTTGGGCGCCACGGGCAGTACCAGCACGGAGTCACGACCAGTCCCGCCGCTCTCGAGCGGAACGTCGGGTCCCACGATCTTCACGACGAAGCCTCGCCCGTCATACGTGATCCCGCCGCCGCCCACGCGTTCGGTATGCGTGAGCAGGCGATGGGTGGCGGCTTCGTACGTGGCTTGCAGGTCCGCCACGCCGTCAGGTCCGTCGAGGCGCACGAGATCGAGGGAGCTGTTCGCGACCTGCGCCGTGACGCGCCGTCCGTCCGGAAGGTCGATGTAGCGCAACGCTCCTGGCCGGAACCCTGATCCGCCGGCATCCGGCTCGTACGTCAGCGTGGTGACCTTCAACGTCGGGTCCACGACCGTCGCCACGCGCCAGCCAAGCACACCGGACGACCACGTGACCTGCGTCTCGTTCTTCGCGAAACGCTCCTTCGTGTAGCGCATGAGCCCACTGTCATCGTAGTATGTCGAGTCGCCGGAGCGTGACCCACGGACGAAGCGCGTTCCGTACACCGGATGCGCGGGCGTGCGGCGCAGGGTCGTGGCGTCTCCGATCGGCGATTGATACGTGCAGGCTTCGGTCGCTCCTGAACCCGTGCAGGAGGTCTTCGCGAAGAACTGGAGGGCTCCAGCGCCGTTCGCGATCACTACGCCGACAGTCACCGCGCCGTCCGATTGCGCATGCAGGCGCTCGATGCCCGGTAGCGTCCAGCCCGCTCCGTAGGGGCTGGTGGCCGCGTTCTGCAGCAGGAGACGCACGGAGAGGCTCTGCGTGTAGTACCACGATTCGCTGCCGTAGTAGGCGCGCACACGAACGTTGTAGAGCGGTGCGCACGCCAGCGCGCAGGTCTCGGTGAACTGCGCCGCCAGCCGAAGGACGCCCGTGTCCCCGGCGAAGAACGCCTCGGGAAAGACGATGCTGCCGTCGCCGGCCCGCGTGACCTGGATCGAGACGCGGCTGGGAATATCGACCGAGCGGATCGTCGCATCCACCTGGACGAGCGCGTTGGGATTCGCCGCCTGGCTCGAGTAGTGGAGGCCGATGGCGCGCGACCGGTTCACGCTCTGATAGGCGGGCGTTGCGTAGTCATATGTCGCTCCCTCGGCGTCGAGATCACGTGCGTCCCCCCTCTGGGCGAGCACCAGTTCCGGCGTCGCCTGCGCGGGCAGCACGTGCAGTGGTATCGGGGGCGGTGTGTAGGTCACGGTCTGCGAGGCCGATCCGCAGAGCGACGGTTGCACCACGTCGCAGATCACGACGGTCAGGAAGTTCTGTCCGGTCTGCAGCGTGAACGGTCCGGTCCACGAGACCGACGTGTTCTGGGTGCCGGGATTGCTGCTGCTGGCTTGACTGAACCATGCCGACACGTCCGTGGTCCCATTCAGCAGCTGCCGCGTGCCCATGGCCAGCCCTTCTGCGTCCGAGGCGTAGACGGTGAGGATGATCTCTGCGGAGGAGGCCGCGACGGCGGAGACTTCGAGCGTGACCGCCGGTGCCTTGTTCGGGCACAGGGGACTGAGGTCCCCCGCGCAACCCTGCTGCGCTGCCACCGGCATGGCGAGCAGGACCAATAGGACCCCAATCAGTTGCAACCGCACCAGCAGCGAGACCACCTGAGAAACAGAGCGCAAGCAAGACCCCCAGTGACGAACCGTTCGGAGTGTGTGCAGCGAGTTGCCTCTTCTAAGGCACGAGTCGTACCACACACCCGTGCCCTGCAACTCGTTGCACCACATGGTCTTGCCCGGCAGCTACACCAGCGATGAACTCGCATTGGCACCCAATTGGCACCCAATTGGCGCCAATCCGGTTCCGCCGCTCAGGCCGACGCGCGTGCGCCGCCTCCAGCAGTTCGATGCGAATGTGCTCTCGCCCTACGCGCGGGGTGTCTCGGTCCGCGGGATCCAGGCCCATCTCGAGCAGCTCTATCAGGTGGAGATCTCGCCGAGCGTGATCAGTGCGGTGACCGCCGAGGCCAAGGCCGACACCGCCAAGGCCCACGGCGAAGCGCTCGGCAAGGACGAGATCCTGCTCACCAAGGCCGCGTACGGCTGGCCGAGCACCGAGCCGTTCTTCGTGCCGCAGGAGGCACTCGAGCATGGGCGCGGCGCGAAGGAGCGCGGCGTCAACCTCCAGCGCGAGTGGATGACGCGCTTCGCCGCGTACACCAAGGCCTTCCCGAGCGAGGCCATGGAACTCGGCCGCCGCTGGCATGGCGATCTCCCGGCGGGCTGGGAGAGGTCACTCACCGAGTTCGACGCGAGCAACGGCAACGTCGCGAGCCGCGCGGCATCGGGGATGGTGATCAACTCACTCGCGGTCGCGCTCCCCGAGTTGATCGGCGGCTCGGCCGACCTCACCGGCAGCAATCTCACGAATGTGAAGGGCGCGCCGATCTTCACACCCACGCAGCGCGGCGGCCGCAACTTCCGCTTCGGCATCCGCGAGCACGCGATGGGCTCGATGATGAACGGCATGGCGCTCCACGGCGGGATCATCCCGTACGGCGGCACCTTCCTGGTGTTCGCGGACTACATGCGACCGGCCATCCGTTTGGCCGCGCTCATGAAGCAGCAGTGCATCTACGTGTTCACGCACGACTCGATCGGACTCGGCGAGGACGACCCGACGCACCAGCCGGTGGAGCATCTCGCGTCGTTGCGGTGCATCCCGGGGCTGCTCGTGCTGCGTCCCGCCGACGCGGCGGAGACGGCGGAGGCATGGCGGATGGCGCTGCGGTATCGCACCGGGCCGAGCGCGATCGTGTTGACGCGGCAGAAGCTGCCGTTGATCGACCGGACCACGCATGGTGCGGTGAGCGGGGCGACGAAGGGCGCGTACGTGCTGAAGGATGTGGCCGAGGGCCAGGCGCTGCAGGCGGTGATCCTCGCGAGCGGCTCGGAGGTGGAGATCGCGCTCAAGGCGCAGGGGGAGCTCGCGGCGGCTGGTGTCGCGACGCGGGTGGTGTCGATGCTTTCCATGGAAGTGTTCGGCGCGCAGGACGCGGCGTATCAGGCGAGTGTGCTGCCGGCCGGTGTGAAGCGCGTGGCGATCGAGGCGGCGCATCCGATGTCGTGGTATCGCTGGGTCGGGACCGACGGTGCGGTGGTCGGGGTCGAGACGTTCGGGGCGAGTGCACCGTTCCAGAAGTTGTATGAGGAGTATGGGATTTCGGCGGGGGTGGTGGTGAAGGCGGTGCGCGGGGTGATCTGACGCGCGACTTATTCGGAGACCACAACGGCCCCTCGCGAAAATTCGCGAGGGGCCGTTGTGGTCTCAATCGTTCCGATGAAGCTTCATCTCGGCGATCTCAGAACTTCAGCTCCCCGTCGCCGCCCCCGCAACCCTCGGTTTCCCTCTGACAACGACCGCCTGAGCCCCGCAATCACCGCCCGATTCTACCCACACAATTCCCCGAACAGCCATTCAAATCGTGGACACCCTTGCAATCGCGGAACTTGGCCTCACCATTGACTTTACGACCGCCCACTCGCAAATAAACCGGACACTACTGAATAGGAGCAATCGCTTATGTGGTAAATACGAATATTCACTCCCCGCTGAGATTCACGGAACCCTGGCTCCGATTCGAATCGGTTCGGCCATCGAGACCATCGACCGACTTGCAAATAATAGCTTATACGATATTTTCATATTATGAGTGATATCAACTCCTCGAAGTCATTCATCGTCGCCGCCCGCCTCCGCGCCGGACTCAGCCAGCACGAACT
>JAYTNC010000064.1:0-2120 GCA_043748515.1 Gemmatimonadota bacterium
GTGCGGATGATCACCGGCGACAGCTACGTGGATCGGGTACCCGACCCACGGTGAGCCGCTCCGCTCAGGCGGGCGTCGGCGGCAGTTCGACGATCTCGAGCCAGTAGCGCCCGAGCACGTTCATGGCCTCGACGAGCCCGGTGAAGGTGACGGGCTTGGAGATGAACGAGTTCACACCGAGCTCGTAGCTCTGGATGACGTCCTTGTCGGCGCGCGAGGTCGTGAGCACGACGATCGGGATGTCGCGGAGCGTCGGATCGGCCTTGATGATCTTGAGGGCCTCGCGGCCGTCCAGGTTGGGCATGTTGAGGTCGAGCAGGATCAGGCCCGGACGCGGCGCCTTCCCGGTCTCGCCCGCATACTCGCCGCGCTGGTAGAGATAGTCGAGCAGCTGCTCGCCGTCCTCACAGGTCTCGACGACGTTCGAGACGTGCGCCGCCTCGAGCGCCTGCTTCGTGAGTTCGCGGTCCTCGGCGTCGTCGTCACAGAGGAGGATGGTGACGGGGATGCGGTGCTTGCGTTCGATCATGAGTTGAATCCCTGTGTCGGTGTCTTGGAGTGCCGGAGCGGCAGGTCTACCCGAAAAGTGGTGCCCTGCCCTAGGATGCTGCTCGCGGTGATGTTGCCGCGATGGCGTTCGACGATCCGCCGGCAGATCGCGAGCCCGATGCCCGAGCCGCCGTACTGCAGCTTGTTGTGCAACCGCGCGAACATCTTGAAGATCTTCTCGGCGTATTCCTGCTTGAAGCCGATCCCGTTGTCCTGCACGACGATCGTGCAGACCGGGCCGCGAAGGTTCATCGCGGAGAGCGCGACCACGGGCGGGACGTCGACCCGGCGGTACTTGATCGCGTTGCCGATGAGGTTCTGCAGCATCTGACGCATCTCGAGCGCGTCGGCCTCGAGCACGGGAAGCTCGCCGATCTCGACGCGGCCCCCCGCCTCGGCGATCGCCGTCTCGAGGTCGGCCACCACCTCTTGGGCGATCTGCCCGAGGTCGGTGCGGACGAACCGGGCGATGCGCGTCGTCACCTGCGAGAACATCAGCAGGTCGCTGACGAGCGTGCGCATGCGGTTCGCGGCGTTCATCATGCGGTCGAGTTGCTGACGCTGTGCCTCGTCGAGCGTCGGTCCGGCCGAGGCGACGAGCTGGTCGCCGAACGAGATGATCTTGCGCAGCGGCTCCTGAAGGTCGTGCGAGGCCACTGACGCGTATTCGTCGAGCGCGAGATTCGAGCGCTGGAGCTCCTGCCGCTGCTCGGCCAAGCGCGCATCGGTCTCGCGCAGCGCGGTGACGTCTTCGATGGCGAGCAGGATGATGCGCGGCATGCCGAGCGCGTGCGAGACGAGCCGCGCGTTGAGCAGCATGATCTTGCGGCCGATGCCAGGGAAGACATGGTCGACGTCGAAATCGTCGAGCTGCGACTCGAGCGACAGATTGTCGCGGAGCATCTCGCGCAGCGGCGCGATGTCCCACTGGCCGTCGCCGAGAGCGAACAGCACCGTACCGATGGTGTCGTCGGGATGGACTCGGAAGGTGCGGAAGAAGGCGCGGTTGGCCTGCGTGACCCGGAAGTCGGGGTCGAGCACCAGGAGTGGCTGCCGGACGGTGTCGAGGATGTCGAGCAGCAGGCGCTCGGCGGCAGGCATGGAGCCCGCCACCCCGCCCGAGGGCGTCGTGGGATAGATTTCGACCAGCGGCACTACCATTTTCCGCTCCTGCGGGCGGGCCATCAGCCTGACCGGGGAGCATACCCGGGAATACCTGATGACACAATCACCCATTAGGGTTATATCCGTGGTGTACCTTAATTAGCATCAGGTAGTGCCCTCCCCGCCCAGGCAGGCCCGATGTCCGCAGGTGACAGGATCACGGTCGCGATCATCGACGACAATCTGATGGTCCGCCACGCACTCCAGACCTTGCTCGGTACCCAGCCGGACCTCACGGTCGTCTTCGCCGGCGACTCGGCGTCCGGGGCGGTCACCGAGACCAGGCCCGACGTCTTCCTGCTCGACGCGGGCCTTGCCGACGGCGACAGCCTGCGCGTCGCGGGCGATCTGCATGCGGCGAACCCCGAGTCGCGCATCGTCATGATGGACCTGCTCCCGACGAGCGA
>JAYTNC010000065.1:0-1895 GCA_043748515.1 Gemmatimonadota bacterium
ACCGGCCCTACACCGGCAACCGGCTCGCCGAGTGCTACGAGGAGGGAGCGCGTCGCATCGGGTGGAGCGAGCGCGCGGCGACCAAGGCTGCCGCGATCAAGGCGAACGCGCGCAACGCAGCCGGCTCGCGCGGCGAACATCTCAAACGCGGATACGGCGTCGCGGCGCAGGTCTGGTCCACCGGCGGCGGCCCGCCCTGCTACTGCAACATCCGCTTCAACAACGACGGCACCGCCGACGTCATGGCGGGCTCGCAGGACCTCGGCACCGGCACGCGCACGATCCTCGCGCAGGTCGCCGCCGAAGCGCTCGGCCACACGCTCGACGGCGTGCGCGCCGTCATCGGCGACACCGCGAGCGCGCCCTACGCCGGCAACTCGTGGGGCTCCATGACCGTCGCCTCGCTCGCGCCGGCGGTGCGCATGGCCGCCGAGGATGCGCGGCGCTCACTGCTCGAAGCCGCCGCCGGGATGCTCGGCGTCGCACCGGGCGATCTCGAAACGCGCGACGGCCGCGTGGTGGTGCGCGACACCGACCGCTCGATGTCGTTCGCCGAGGTGACGGCGAAGCTCGGCAACGTGATGATCCAGGGGCAGGGCTCGCGCGGGCCCAACCCGCAGGACGCCGGCATCGTGACCACGGGCGCACAGTTCGCCGAGGTCGAGGTCGACACCGAGACCGGCGTGGTGCGCGTCGTGCGCATCGTCGCCGTGCATGACGCTGGGCGCATCGTGAATCCCACGCTCGCGGAATCGCAGCTCGAGGGCGGGATCATCCAGGGACTGGGGTTCGCGCTCTTCGAGGAGCGCCGCCTCGACGCGCGTTTCGGACTGCCGCTGAACGTCGGGCTGCACGACTACAAGATCCCGACGCATGCGGACATGCCGGTCATTGACGGGCACTTCCTCGACGGCGCCGACCCGAAGGCGAACCATGTGGGAGTGCGCGGGATCGCCGAGCCGGCGATCATCCCGACCGCGCCGGCGATCGTGGGCGCGGTGGCCGATGCGCTCGGCGTCGAGGTGAACGAGTTGCCGTTGACGCCGTGGCGGGTGCTCGGCGCGCTACGCGGCGACTAGGCGTGCATGCGGGCGCGGCGCCGCCGCCCCCGCGCCCCGTGGATCAGACGCGCCAGGGCGGCAAGCCGCTCTTCCGCTTGAGCTGCGGGTTCTTGCGATAGAAGGTCGCCGTCTTGCCGATCGTCTGGATCACCTCGGCCTTCACGCGCCCCGCGAGCTGGCGCGCCGCGTCCTTCGCCGTCACCTCGACCGACTGATTCAGCTGCACCTTCACGAGCTCGCGCGTGCGCAGCGCGTCGTCGAGCGCCTCGGTGAGCGCGCTGCTGAGGCCTTCCGCTCCCACATGCACCGTGGGGCGGAGGCGATTGCACTCGGCGCGCAGCTCGGCGCGTTCCTTCCCGGTCATCGTCATCGTTCGTCGCCCGTGCGGCGGAGATAGGGGATCGGATTCAGCGGTTCGCCGTTCCAGTACTGGCGGCCCGGACTCGAACGCATGAGTTGGAAATGCAGGTGCGGTGCGTTCGCCGGCGCGTTCCCCGTGGTCCCCACCGATCCGATGAGTTGACCGCGACGCACGCGCTGCCCCTCGGCGAGTCCGTACTTCCACTCGTCTAGGTGTGCGTAATAGTACACGAATCGTCGGTTGTCGTCGGTGAGATAGAGCGTCTTCCCGCCAAGGTCGTTCTTCACGATGCGCAGGACGTAGCCGTCGTCGGCGGCGACGACGCGCGTGCCTTTCTTCGCCATGATGTCGAGCGCGAGATGCGCGCGGCCGCCGCTGCGCGGCGCGCTGTAGGTGTCGCGCAGGTCGCGCAGCCCCACGCCCTGAACCGGCACCATCAGCTCGCGCGACCGCAGGTACTCGGCGTCCGTCAG
>JAYTNC010000066.1:0-1914 GCA_043748515.1 Gemmatimonadota bacterium
ACTTCGGGTCGTTTGGGGAGCACGAGTGTGAGCGGGCCGGGCCAGAAGCGGTCAGCGAGCGCCTGCGCGAGCGGCGGCCATTCGCGTACGAGCGCGCGCGCCCCGGCGACGTCGGCGACGTGCGCGATCAGCGGGTTGTAGGCGGGGCGACCCTTCGCCGCGAAGATCCGGCGCACGGCCACGGCGTCGAGCGCGTTGGCGCCGAGTCCGTAGACGGTCTCGGTGGGGAAGGCGACGAGGCCGCCGGCGCGGAGGAGCGCGGCGGCATGCGCGATCGCCGGCGCGTCCCGACCGAGCGGGTCGTGCGCGGGGAGGATCTGGTTCGAGTGGTCGCGGTTCATGTCGCTGGAAAGATGTCAGTGTGCCCGTCGGAATACTCGCGCTGGAGTGGATCGGCCCATGGTCGCGAAGAACGGGTGTGTCCAGGCGCTGTGAACGTGCGATAGTGTCGTCCAAGGACCTACCCGGAATGGAGACCCGCAATGACTGGCATTACATTCACAAGTATTACCAGTTTCCCGGAGTCCGACATGAAGGTCACCACCAAGGGGCAGGTCACGATCCCTGTCGAGATCCGCGAACGACTCGGACTGCATCCCGACACCGAAGTCGAGTTCGTCCTGCAGGCCGACTGCGCCGTGATCCGGAAGGCACGCAGGGGCACCGGGCGCGGCGAGCACATCGTCACGCGCATGCTCGGCAAGGCGACCGCCAAGGGAATGACCACGGACGAGATCATGGCGCTTACGCGAGGCGAGTGATCGATGGCCCGCGTCCTGGTCGACAGCAACGTCCTGCTCGACATCTTCACGCAGGATCCCATCTGGGCCGCCTGGTCGAGCCGAACGCTGGCCACCATCGCGGAAACGCACACACTGGTGATCAATCCGATCATCTACAGCGAAGTGTCGGTGAGCTTCGATCGCATCGAAGAGCTCGACGCCGAGCTCCGGCCGGAGGTGTTCCGACGCGAACCGCTCCCGTGGGCTGCGGGGTTCCTCGCCGGCAAGTCGTTCACCGCGTATCGCCGGCGCGGCGGGCTGCGCCGATCACCCCTCCCCGACTTCTTCATCGGTGCCCACGCGGCGGTGCACGGGATGTCATTGCTGACGCGCGATCCGGCGAACTACCGCGCGTACTATCCGCGCGTTCCCCTCATCACACCGTAGTGCGTCGACTCGCTCAGCCCGCCGCGCTCGCCGTCCGAGCACAATCGGCCAGCAGCGCCCCCGCCACGAACAGCGCGTCCTCATCCGGATCGAACCGCGGCGTGTGCACCCCGGCCCGGCTCCGTCCCTCGCGCCAGGTGCCGACGCGGATGAAACACCCCTCCATCCGCTCCAGATAGAACGCGAAATCCTCGCCGCCCATGTTCGCGGTCTTGAGCGCCGAGAGCGAGCCCGGGCCGAGCAGCGCGCGCGCGGCCGACTCGGCCCACGCAGCGCCCTGCGCGGTGTTCACGAGCGGCGGCGTGCCTTCGCTCAGCTTCACTTCCGCGCGCAGCCGGTGCGTCGCGGCCACGCCCTCGGCGACCGCGCGCACGCCGTCGCAGAGCAACGCGCGCGCCTCGGGCGTCGTCGCGCGGATCGTGCCCGCGCAGCGCGCGCGCTCCGCGATCACGTTCGACGCATTGCCCGCCTGCACCACGCCGACCGTCACCACGCCGGGAAGGCCGGGGTCGAGACGGCGCGACACGATCGTCTGCACCTCCAGGACGAACGCGGCGAGCCCGATCACCGGATCGATCGTGTCCTGAGGCCGCGCGCCATGTCCGCCGCGGCCGTGGAAGATCACCTCGAAGGTGTCGGTGCTCGCAGCGAGCGGACCGGCGGTCGCGACGACATCGCCTACGCTGAACCGCCAGTCGACATGCGCACCGAAGATCGCGTGCACGCCGTCGAGCGCCCCGCTCTC
>JAYTNC010000067.1:0-2157 GCA_043748515.1 Gemmatimonadota bacterium
GAAGTCAGGCGCCTTCCCGCCGATCTTGATCGGGAAGAGCTCGTCACCGAGCTGCGTGACCGCGAGCCAGAACCCGCCGGCCAGCACCGCGACGACTCCCGCGACGATGAACCACTGGTTGCGCGTGCTCACGCCTGTTCAGCGCAGAGCGCGCGCAGCGCGCGGATCTCCTCCTTCGGGTCCTTCGCCGAGAAGACGGCGTTGCCCGCCACGAAGGTGTCCGCACCCGCGCGCCAGCAGGCCGAGATCGTCTCGCGCGCCATGCCGCCGTCCACCTCGAGGAGCGCGCCGCTGCGCGCTTCGTCGAGGATCTCCCGCGCGCGCGCGATCTTCTGCACCGACGCGGGAATGAACTTCTGCCCACCGAAGCCGGGGTTCACGCCCATGATCAGCAGCAGGTCGAGATCGGCCGCGACCTCGCGCACCGTCTCGAGCGACGTCGACGGATTGAGCGTCGCGCCGGCCTTCGCGCCGAGCTCCTTGATGCGCATCACCTGGCGATGCAGGTGCGGCGCGGTCTCGACGTGGATCGTGATCGTGTCCGCGCCGGCCTTGGCGAATGAGTCGAAGTACTTCTCGGGCTCGACGACCATCAGGTGACAGTCCAGCGGGAGCTTCGTGAGTCTCTTGCAGGTCTCGATCATCTTCGCGCCAAAGGTGAGGTTGGGCACGAAGACGCCGTCCATCACGTCCACATGCAGCCAATCCGCGCCGCCCTCCTCCAACATCGCCAGATCCTCGGCGAGTCGGCCGAAGTCGGCCGAGAGGAGCGAGGGGGCGATCCGGACCTTGCGTGACATCACTGTGCTCCCCGGCGCAGACGCGCCGCGAATGAACCATCGGTACCGTGGCGCTGCGGTAGCACGCGCAGGCGGCCGGCGTCGAGCACCGTCGCCGGCACCGCGCCTTCCGGCGGCGGCTCGAGCTCCCAGTCGGGATGCTCGACGAGGAACGCTTCCACCTGCGCGTCGTTCTCTTCGGGCTCGAGCGAGCAGGTGGAGTA
Source organism: Gemmatimonadota bacterium (assembly GCA_043748515.1). Lineage (GTDB taxonomy): Bacteria > Gemmatimonadota > Gemmatimonadetes > Gemmatimonadales > Gemmatimonadaceae > Pseudogemmatithrix. The sequence goes on from JAYTNC010000067.1 coordinate 1,004, forward strand.
GATCAGCAGGCCGCCCGGTGCGACCGCGTTGGCCGCGGCGCGGAGGATCGTGCGCTGCGCGGCCGCCATCACCGCGAGGTCGGAGACGCGCAGGCGCCAGCGCGCGTCGGGATGCCGGCGGAACGTGCCCGTGCCGGTGCAGGGCGCGTCGACGAGCACCGCGTCGAACGTCCCGAGCGTCGCGGCGTCGCGCGCATCGCACACCACCGCGGTCACGTGATCGAGCTCGAGCCGGTCGATCGTCTCCTGCAGTCGCTGAAGGCGCGCCTCGCTCGAGTCGGCCGAGGTCACGTAGCCTGCCGTGCGCGCGAGCTCGACGGTCTTGCCGCCCGGCGCCGCGCAGAGATCGGCGACCTTCGCGCCCGCAGGGACCGCGGCGTACTGCGTGACGAGCGTGGCCGCCGGATCCTGCACGAAGCACCGCCCCTGCTGGAACGCGCCGAGCGACGTGAGCACGGTGCCCGACGAGAGTTGCAGCGAGTCGCCGACGAGCGGCACGTCGCTCACTTCCACGCCGGCCGCCTCGAGCATCGCCTCGAGCTGCTCGCGCACCACGCCCCACGGCCGGACGATCAGCGAGCCCTCGCGATTATTGGACTCGAGCAACGCGCGCGTCTCTTCCGCACCCCAGCGCGCGACCCAGCGCGCCACGAGCCAGCGCGGATGCGAGTGCTCCACCGCGAGCGCCTCGACCGGATCGGAGGGGAGCGGGGTCCCGAGCGCATCACGCTCGCGATCGAGCCGGCGCAGCACCGCGTTCATGAGCTTGCTCGCGCCCATGCCATGACGGTGCTTCGCGAGCTCGACCGTCTGTGCGATCGCCGCGTACGGCGGCACGCTACCCATGTGGAAGAGCTGATACGCGCCGAGTCGCAGCAGGTCGGCGAGGTCGGCGTCGAGGCGCGCGATGCCGCCCTTCACGCGCGGCGCAAGCAGATGGTCGAGGAATCCGCGACGGCGCAACATCCCCCAGACGAGTTCCTGGGTCCAGCGCCGGTCGCGCACATCGAGGGTCGCGGCGCGCCGGTCGAAGGCGGCGTCGAGCAACATCCCGCCGCGCAGGTCGGCGAGCGTGTCAGCCGCGGCGATGCGGGCGTCTGTGACCATCGAGAGCGAGGAAGGCATACCCGCCAAATCTAGTCACCTTCAGCCTT
>JAYTNC010000068.1:0-11206 GCA_043748515.1 Gemmatimonadota bacterium
CGGGCGCCTGAAGCCGACCGGCTATCCGCCGGCCTGGAACGGAACACTCCTCACGCAGAAGCGGGACCTGACGGGCACGTTGTACCGGCGCAATCGGTATAATGATCCTGGGACGGGGCGGTTCACGCAGATGGACCCGATCGGGCTGGCGGGCGGGCTCAATCTGTACGGGTATGCGAATGGCGACCCGATCAACTTCTCGGACCCGTTTGGGCTCTGCCCCGAACCGGGATCCGAGGAGTACACGGGCGAGGTCTGCTTCGATTTCGATGGTGCCGCCGCGTTGGGTACGGTGCTGTTCGGCGGTGCACTTCGCTTCACTGGGGCCGCGCGATCGGCAGCCGTCGGCGCATCGAACGCGTGGCGCGCATGGAGAGTCGCACGAGCCGGTGACGAGATCATGGCGACCGCGCAGGCCGGCGGACGTCACGCAGGGTACCTTGATAACGTCGCTGGATACAGCGCGCGTTCGATCGGTCGCGCTACACGCAGTTTGGGGCGGCATGCTGCGCGGCACGAGGGATATCTGAAGAATCCGGTTTCTAAGGTGCCGAACTGGGCGAAGATGAGTGCACGACAACAGCAAACCCAGATTGAAGACTGGCAGGGCGAGATTCGTACTGCGCTCGAGCAGATAGAGATCCTCAAGCGGATACCGTAGCTATGTCATCACGTGAGCTGAACCTGTTACGCGACCTTTTCTCGTCGCTACTCGAGCGAGGTCGCCAGGCAAGTGCCAAAGCCCAACGAACTTCAGGGGCGGATGCTGACGGCGCATTCGAGCGTGGGCGTGCACAAGCGTACTACGCAGTGCTCTCGAGCATCCTGAATCACCTCGATGCATTCGGTGTGGAGCGTGACGCCGTAGGAGTACCGGAGCACCTTGACCTTGAGCGCGAGCTGTTGGTGGAATAGACGCTCGCCTACGAGGGAGCACGGAGAGCCTGCGTTGAGCCTAACACCTCGTTCTGCGGCGGCGGCGCAGCCGCCGTCCGCAGCAGCGGTTGTTGGGCGCGGATCAGGCAGGCTCGATGCCGCCGCCCCACACCCACGGGTCCGGCGGTGGCATCTCGGCGATCGGTCCGTGTGATGGCCCGGCGCGTGAACGTGCGTGCCGAACCGCGTGGCGCTGGGTGTATCCGCGTTGCGGACGACTACGCCTGCGATGGGCTTGAGGCTCGGCCGCGGCCGATTGGTCGACTCGAGCGGGTGCCAGATGGCCCGAGTAGGGCGCGGTCCCGGTCGGCAGTCCCGTTTCGCATCCCGACTTCGCCCTCGTATATTCGAGAGGAGGGAGGAGCACATGACCTGGAGCGACCACGTACACGCCGACCCCACGATCGTCGGCGGCAAGCCGGTGATCCGAGGCACGCGCCTCGCGGTCGACTTCGTCCTCACCCTGCTGGCCGAGGGCTGGACTCGGGAGCAGCTCCGCGAGAGCTACCCGCAGCTCACGGATGAGGCGCTCCTCGCCGTGTTCGGGTACGCGGCGGATGTCCTGCACGATCGCACCATCATCGCCGTCCATCCGGGCGCGGCCTGATGCTGCTGCTGCTGGATGAGAACGTGCCGATCGCCTCCGTTCGTGCCCTGCGCGCCGCAGGGCACGACGTGTTTTCGGCGAGCGAGCATTCGGCGGGCGCGGCGGACGAGGTGCTCCTGGCGCGCGCTGACACCGAGCATCGGCTCCTCATCACCTTCGACCGGGACTTCGGCGAGCTCGCGGTCCGGTGGCGGCGCGGTGCCGCCGGAGGCGTCATGCTCCTGCGATTCGTCCCCCGCAGTCCGGACGAGGTCGGCGATGTGCTGGTCGACCTGCTGGCGCGGACGGACGTTGTCTGGAGCGAGCGGTTCAGTGTCGTCGATCGTCGGCACATCCGGCAGCGTCCGCTCTGATCGCAGGTCGGTTGGCGTCCACGCGGTCCGCGCGGTAAGGCGGAATCTGAGAGTATGATTCGGCGCGGGGGCGGTTCACGCAGCAGGACCCCATCGGGCTCGCGGGCGGGCTCAATCTCTCTGGGTACGCGAGCGGTGACCCGATCAATCGAAGTGATCCCTTCGGACTTCGCGACTGCACTTCGATTCAGTTCACAGTCACAGACGATAAGGGCAGCACGAGTTCAAACGTTCGGCTCTGCGACTCGAAGGATCGCGAGGGTCAGGCAGGCTGGGTGAAGGGCAGTCGACTGGACAACCTTATTACCTCGGCACTCGACCAGCCAGGTGAAGGCTTCGCACCCGGATTCGGGACGATCTACGTTCACGATGCTGGCGACGTAGGCACCGTAGTCCACGAGCTCTCGCACGAGCTGTTAGCGAGAAGCTCAGGAGCGCGATATCAGCTCCGCGGCGCGTTCGAGGTCGGCGTCAATCAGGTACCGACCGTGAGCACCTACAACTGGGACCTGAGTAAAGGCTGGTTCGTGGGATACGAGAATCAGGCACAGGAGGCTCGCGCGCGAACTGATCAGCGTTGCTATCTCGGCGACGTTCTCTCCTGCATCAGAACCCCATACCGCTATTCCTTCCCGTGACCCGCCGGACTCTGCGCCATCTGGCACTTGGATCTTGCTTCCTCGCGCTCGCGTGCGGAGGAGGAGTCGGCGTTGAGCTTGCGTCGCGGGCAACAACCGACTCGCTCGTAATCGCTTTCAGCTCTACCGACGGTCGCGATCGAGCCCTCTCTCAAGTCGATTTCGTATCGCTTCGCAGATGTTCCCGTGAGGGGCATGAGGTGTACTGGCTGCTCAGACGCTCACCGGGCTCTGCTGAGGCGCTACCCTCTCGCCTGGAATACGGTCGTTCGCCCGCCGGGTGGGTTGCGGATCCTGCGGCGAGAGACCTTGTCGTTGGCTGCTATGAACTGTCTGTGGACGGTTCTGATGGTGTTCGCGGCGGAATGACTTTCGTAGTTGATTCGGCTGGTCGAGTCGCTCGCCCATAGACGACGTCGTGTGGGCTGGTTCATGTCAAAGCGCCAAATGAGCCACGCGCATATTACCCGGAGGGGCTTAACTGCACGTTCTGCAGCGGCGGCGCCGCTGCCTGCAGCAACCGACGTTCGGTGCGCCCCGCAAGAGCCTTGGCTTTCGCACCCCGGAGGGATGCTATGTCCCGTGACGCGCCGTGTTGCACTTCACACTTGACCTCAGACATCCAAGAAGATTCCGATCCATGATTCCTTCGAGTTCGGCGATTTCGACCAATGCGATGTTCGTCTCTGAACCGGCGAACTTTATGTTCTTGCCGAGATGCGCGCCAAAGAGCCTCGTGATTCGCTCCTGCCATCGGGCAACCAGTTGAGCGGCACCAACCTGAGCTCCTACCACCACATCTGCGAAGTCGCTCCCTGTCGCACGAACAACGACTGTTTCGGGATTGGCGTTCCGTGCCAGCGTGTGCGCAAGTTGCGCGACGAGCGCTGACTTCCCCATTCCCTTGCGGGCTCTGGCAACAGAAAAGCGCTCCTCGGCATCGAAGAATGGTCGAGCAACCTGGAGGTCAACGAAATAGGACGACAGGACTTCGGGATCCTCGTCCTCCCCGGCGTCGTTTCCAAACAGAGCACGGCTGCCCAGTCGAACGATGCCTTCGGTCACGGAGCACTCCGCATTAGATGAGTAGTAGTGCCCATCCTCAGCTTACGACCTCGCCCACCGCGATGTCGCGCCCGCCCTTCCGGACGAGGAACCACTTCCGGCGCACCGCGTCGCCCGCGGGGATCTTCTGCGCATCCGCCGCGAGCTTGTCGCCGTTCACGGACACCGCCCCCTGCTGGATCAGCTTCCGCGCCGCAGTCTTCGAGAGCGCGAACGCCTGTTCGAGCAACGCGACGACGTCCACCATGGCGTCCTCGGGCGTGAGGCGCACCGACGGCATCTCCTTCGCGAGCGACGCGAACACCGCGTCATCGAGCGCATGCGCGTCGGCCTTCTTGTCGAACACGGTGTCGGACACGCGCTTGGCCACCGCGGCCGCAGCCTCGCCGTGGATCATCGCCGTGACCTCCCACGCGAGACGCTTCTGCCCGTCGCGCAGGTGTGGTGCCGCGGCGTGCGCCGTCTCGATCGCGAGGATCGCCGCGCGGTCGAGCAGCGTGAAGGTGCGCAGCAGCCGCCCGACGTCCGAGTCCTCGGCGTTGATCCAGAACTGATAGAACCGATACGGGCTCGTCATCGACGCCTCGAGCCAGACCGCGCCCGATTCCGTCTTGCCGAACTTCTTCCCGTTCGCGTCGGTCAGCAGCGGGAAGGTGAGCCCGTGCGCCTCGCCGCGCGCGGCGCGCCGCACGAGTTCGGTGCCGGCCGTGATGTTGCCGAACTGGTCGCTCCCGCCGATCTGCAGCGAGACGCCGTCCGCTTTGTACATCTCGAGGAAGTCGTGCGCCTGCAGCAGCATGTAGCTGAACTCGGTGAACGAGATCCCCGCGTCCATCCGCGACTTCACCGAGTCCTTCTGCATCATCCAGTTCACGGTGAAGTGCTTCCCCGTGTCGCGCAGGAACTCGATGAGCTTGAGCGGACCGAGCCAGTCGGCGTTGTTGCGGAAGATCACGCGCTCGGCCGCCGGATCGTCGCCGAGGGCGTTGTGCATCACGCGGCGGATCTGCGTCTCGATCAGCGCGGCATTCGCGCGGATCTCGTCGGCCGAGCGGATCGGTCGCTCCTCGCTCTTGCCGCTCGGGTCGCCGATCATGGCCGTGCCGCCGCCGACGAGCGCGACCGCCGTGTGCCCCGCGCGCGCGAGGCGCACGAGCCCCATGATCGACACGAGGTTGCCCACATGCAGGCTCTCGGCCGTGGGATCGAAGCCGCAGTAGCCCTTCACTGGGCCCTTGGCGAGCGCTGCGGCGCACCCTTCCGTCTGCTGGAAGAGGAGGCCGCGCCATTCGAGTTCTTCGAGGAGCGGGAGCGAACCGGCGGAGGGAACCATGGTCATGCGGGAAAGGTAGGGGAGACCATCGGCGATGTCATTCCCGGCCGCCGCCGGCCGCGGAGACGCGCGTTGCCCCTCCCTCGGCCCCGGTCTAGCTTCCGCTCATCTCGATGAAACGCAAACTCCTCCTCTTCCTGCTCGGCTGCGCCGCCCTCGGCATCGTCGGTCTCCTGGGCTTCGCCGCCTACTGGAGCTGGATCCTCTGCTCGGGCGACAAGTGCCCGTCGGTGGCCCAGTTCGACGAGTACAAGCCCGCGCAGCCGGCGCGCCTCTACGCTGCCGACGGCCGCTTCATCGCCGAGGTCGGGCTCGAGCGCCGCTCGGTCGTGCGTCTCGAGCAGGTGCCGCAGCATGTGATCGACGCCTTCGTGATCACCGAGGACAAGCGCTTCTACCGGCACGAGGGCATCGACTACATCCGCATCGCCGGCGCCGTCTGGGCGAACGTGCGCGCGGTGGGCTTCGCCGAGGGCTTCTCGACGATCACCATGCAGCTCGCGCGCAACGTCTTCCCCGAGCAGCTGCCGGCGCGCTCCAAGGCCTCGAGCGCGATGGCCAGCCTCACGCGCAAGTTCCGCGAGGCGAAGGTCGCGCGCGAGCTCGAGACGCGCTTCAGCAAGGAGCGGATCCTCGAGCTCTATCTCAACCAGATCGCGCTCGGCTCCGGCGCCTATGGCGTGGAGTCGGCCGCGCAGCGCTACTTCGGCAGGCCGATCAACGAACTCACCGTCGCCGAGGGCGCGATGCTCGCCGCGCTGCCCAAGGCGCCGTCGCGCTACAACCCGCGCCGCTTCCCGGACCGTGCGATCCAGCGTCGCAACACGGTGCTCGAGCTCATGCGCCGCGAGGGCGCGCTGAGCGATGCCGACGCGTCGGTGGCCAAGGCGTATCCGCTGCGCCTCTTCCGGCCGCAGCGCGGCGGCGCTGGCGAGATCGCGCCCTACTTCGTGGAGTGGGTGCGCGCCGAGCTCGTCCGTCGCTTCGGACGGCAGGCGTACGAGCAGGGCCTCCGGGTGATGACCTCGCTCGACCTCGACATGCAGGGCGCGGCCGAGCGCGCGATGGAACGCCAGCTCCGCGCGATCGAGGCCGGTACCTTCGGCAAGTTCCCGCACGAGAGCTACGAGTCGTATCTCGCGAAGGCCCAGAACGGCAGCACCGGCGCCGAAACCGCCAACTCGCCCTACCTGCAGGGTGCCTTCGTCGCGATCGACCCGCGCACCGGCGCCGTGCGCGCGCTCGTCGGTGGGCGCGACTTCGACGACAGCAAGTTCGACCGCGCCACGCGCGCGCTGCGCCAGCCCGGCTCGACCTTCAAGCCGATCGTGTACGCGACCGCGATCCAGACGGGCCGGCCGCCGAGCTACTTCATCGACGACGAACCGATCGAGGTCCCGCAGATCGACGGGTCGCTCTGGTCGCCGCAGAACTACGATCGCAAGTTCGAAGGGCGCGTCACCATGCGACGCGCGCTCTACCTGTCGCGCAATCTCCCCGCGGTTCGCCTCACCATGGAACTCGGCGAGAGCGGCGTGGTCGAGATGGCGAAGGCGTTCGGCCTCACGACGAGGATCCCGCCCTTCCCGTCGATCGCGCTCGGCTCCGCCGACGTCTATCCGATCGAGATGATCGCGGCCTACGGCACCTTCGCGAACCTCGGCTGGCGGGTGCCGCCCATGCCGATCCTCCGTGTCGAGACGCTCGACGGTCGCCGGCTCTTCGAAGCGAATCCAGAGCGCGTCCAGGTGCTCGGGCGCGAGGAGGCGTGGATCATGGTCGACATGATGAAGGACGTCGTCACGCGCGGATCGGGCACCGCGGTGCGCCGCGGTGGCTTCACGCATCCGACCGCCGGGAAGACCGGCACCACCAACGAGTACTCCGACGTCTGGTACATCGGCTACACGACCGATCTCGTCGCCGGTGTCTGGATGGGCTTCGATCAGCCCAAGCGGATCAAGGACAATGCGCAGGGCGGCCAGCTCGCCGCGCCCGCGTGGACGTCGTTCATGCGCGAGGTCTACGAGCGAAAGCCCGCGCCGCCCGACTGGCCGCGGCCGTTCGGCATCAAGAGCGTGCTGATCGACCCCGCGACCGGCCTGCGCGTCGGACCGGCCTGCATGTCCGACGCGGCGCGCGTCGAGTACTTCCTTCCGGGCACCGAGCCGCAATCGGAGTGCGGCCGGTTCCCGTGAGCGGCGTCGTCCGCTGGCACGCGCGATGGGTCGTTCCGGTCGCGACGCCGCCGATCGCGGACGGGACCGTCATCACCGACGGCGATCGCATCACCTGGGTGGGCCCGCGCGCGAACGCGCCCGCCGGCGGGCGCGACGAGGAGCTCGCCGACAGCATCCTCACGCCGGGACTCGTGAACGCGCACACGCACCTCGACCTCACCATGATGCGCGGTGCGCTCGAGGATCTGCCGTTCTTCGACTGGGTGCGCACGCTCACGCGGATCAAGCGCGAGGTCCTGCTCGACGACGACTTCCGCGCCGCCGCGCTGCTCGGCGCCGCCGAGGGGCTCTCGCGCGGCGTCACGACCTTCGGCGACACGGCGGACAACGAGGCCGCGTTCGACGCGCTGCTCACGTTGGGCGCGCGCGGCATCGCCTATCGCGAAGTCTTCGGTCCCGATCCCGCGCAGCTGCGTGAGTGTATGGACGGACTCGCCGCGGCCGTCTCGGCGATGCGTGCGCGCGCGACGCCGCTCGTGCGCGTGGGCGTCTCACCGCACGCGCCCTACTCGGTCTCGGACGAGCTCTTCAAGGCGGTCGGCGAGTTCGCGGCGCGCGAGGGGCTGCCGCTTGCCGTGCACGTGGCGGAGAGTGCCGCCGAGGACGACCTCGTGATCCGTGCCGCCGGGCCCTTCGCCGAGTTCCTGCGCGGGCGCGGCATCCAGGTCGCGCGTCGCGCGTACGGTCCCATCCAGCTCGTCGACGCCGCAGGTCTGCTGAGGACCGGCACCCTGCTCATCCATTGCGTGCGCGCCTCGGCGAGTGACGTCGCGCGCATGGCCGACACCGGCTGCGGCATCGCGCACTGCCCGGCCTCCAATGCCAAGCTCGGCCACGGCATCGCGCCGCTCAAGGAGTTCCTCGCCGCCGGCGCGCGCGTCGGGCTCGGGTCCGACTCGATGGCGTCGAACAACACCATGGACCTGCTTGGCGAAGCGCGTCTCGCGTCGCTGCAGCAGCGCGCGCTCACCAAGAAGCCCGACGCATTGCCGGCGCGCGCGGCCTTCCGGCTCGCGACGCTCGGCGGCGCCGAGGCGCTGCGACTCGACGACGAGACGGGCTCGCTCGTGCCGGGGAAGCAGGCCGATCTCGCCGCGTTCCGAGTACAGGACCTCGGCGCGCCGGTGGAGGATCCGCTCGCGGCGCTCGTGTTCGGCGCGGGACAGGTCGTCGCCCACCGAGTGATCGTCGCGGGAAGTGAACTCGTTCGTGACGGCGTCGTGATCGGACTCGACCCTGCGGTGCAGGCGCGCGTCCGGGACGCGGGAATGCGCGTGGCGCAGTGGCGCCGCGCGCGCGCGTCACGTTAGACTACGAAGTCGCTCCCTCGCTGGAGGTGTGCGTGACCGTCGGTTGTCTCGCCCTGAACTCGTCGTTCGAACCCCTGACGATGGTCCCGCTCAAGCGGGCCCTTCGTCTCGTCATCGACGGCAAGGCCGAGATCGTGGAAGCGGACCGCGATCGCAGCGTTCGCTCCGAGCATATCGCGATGCCGCGCCCGGCGGTGATCCGGCTGCGGAAGTTCGTGCACGTCCCGCGGCGCTTCCGTCGCCAGGTGACGAACACCTTCCTCTTCGCGCGCGACGGCTACCGCTGCCAGTACTGTGGCCGCTGGAACTGGGAACTGCGCCCCCGCGAGTCGCTCACGCGCGACCACGTGATCCCGATCTCGCGCGGCGGGCTGAATGTCTGGACCAACGTCGTCACCGCCTGCTCGGGCTGCAACACGCGCAAGGCGAATCACCTGCTGCGCGAATGCGGGATGCAGCTGCTGAACGCGCCGGTCGAGCCGCACTTCGTGCATCTCTCGTGGGCGGTGCGCCGCCTCACGCCGACGCAGGCGCAGTACATCAAGCTGTTCTACGGCGGCGAGGTGGTGCGCCAACTCGAGGCGATGGAGCGGAAGAACGGCGGCGTGCTGCCCCCAGAGGCGCAGGCGCTCTGAGCCGCGGCCTCGACGCGCGCGCTCGACGCGCGCGCTCAGCGCGCGGGTCTGAAGCTCGGACTCCGCTCGATGTACTCGCGCCGCTCGCCGCCGAGCAGCCGCGTCGCGAGCGACCGGATGCCCCGCCCGAGTGCGGTGCCCGGGTTCCGCTCACCGCGCACCGTCGGCTGGAACTCGCCGCGCAGCCAGCGATTCAGCTCCTCGAGGTCGGTCATCGACATCGCCTCGACCTCGAGCGTCGCCAGATAGTAGTAGCGGCGGTTCTCGCCGGGCGCGCGGATCGGCACGCGCACGGGGCGCGAGGCGGCCGCGTCCGCATCCTCGAGCTGCGCGAACTTGCCCAGCGAGAGCGGACGGTCGCCGACGAACTGGATCACCTCGTACGTCTGCTGCACGCCGCGGAACACCACGCGCACCTCCCACTCCGCCGATCGCTGCAGCTCGTCGAAGAATCGACCGTCGGCCCAGAGTTCAACCCGGTAGCTCAACCGCACCGGGAAGCCCGCCTGCAACAGCTCGCGAAGGTACGGGTCCGCGAGGATCGCGCGCGACCGCACGAGCGGACCTTCCGCGGTGAGTCGCGTGGCCGTCGGCAGCTGCACCTCCACGCCCGGACGCACCTGCGCCGCGAGCGGCGTCAGCGGGATCGCTGGCGCGCTCGCGGCGAGCAGCAGGGCCGAGAGGAGTCGGCGGATCAGAAGCGTCTTCCCATGCGCACGATCACATTCACCGCTTCCTTCGGCGTCGACACCGACTTCGCGAGATACACGCCGATGTCGCCGAGATCGATCCCCGCACCGATGCTCGTGCGGAAGCTCGAGAGCGGCGGCAGTCCGTTGCCGTGACTCACCGGGTCCGCGGTCTGCGGCGTGCTCCAGCCGCGACCGGCGTCGGCGAAGATCACCCATGCCGGTGAGAGGTCGCGCAGCCGCAGCCACTTCTCGCCGTCGCGATACCAGTTCCAGTCCAGCGTCTGCCGGATCTCGATCTGCGCGAGCGCGACGCGGTCACACAGCGCGGGGCGACCCGCCCAGCTCGCGATGCCGCCGCAGGTGAAGAGGTCGTCCGCGTCGTGCCAGTTGCGGCGGAAATCGTAGCCTTCCACCGAGCCCGGACCGCCCATCGACAGGCGGCGCTGCAGCGGCAGCTGGTCGCCGCCGAGCCATCCGCCGGCGACGATGCGCAAGTTGAGCTCGGTCCCCGGCGACAGGCGATTGTAGCGGCGGCCATCGAAGAATCCACGCGTGTACGTCACGTCCTCGGCCGGTCCCGCGACGAGCGCCGGCCCCGGATCGCGCACGATCGTCCCGCTCCCGCGCTCGACGTCGGCGTTCACGTACCAGCCGCCCAGCCAAGGTGACCGCACGCGCTCGCGGGTGTCGATCAGCAGTCGCATCGATGCGAGGTCGACGCGCCCGACGTCCATCGGCGCGTTGACGCGCCAGCGCTGCGTGTCGCGCGACACGGTGAAGGGGCGGCGCTCCTCGACGGAACGCCACTGGTCGCTGCCGGCGACGAAGCTCAGCGAGGCCTCTTCTCCCAGTCGCCCGCCGAGGCTCGTCTCCCAGCCGTGCCGGCCGAAGTAGTCGCGCATGTCGCGGTGCAGGACGAACGTCGCCAGTCCGGCTTCGGTGTCGGTGAGCTGCCACGACTCGATCGGCGCGACCACGTCGAACGCGCGCCCGCCGAACACGAGCCCGTTCCGGATGCCGAGCCGCAGGTCGAACCTCGCGTCGTGTCCGAGCGTGCCGCGGTCCCAGCGGACCGGACCGGCCGTGCGCACCACGCCGAGCGCCTCGACCTCGATGCGTCCCCAGTCGGTCGGCCGGCGGAACCGCGGCCCGATCATCACCGGGAGTCCTTCCACGCGATTGTATGTGCGCGCCGCGACGAAGAAGAGGTCGGTGTAGGACTCGCCGCGATCGTGTCCCGGCCGGTCGATGCGCGGGCGCCAGTCGCTCGTGCGATCCTCCTCCGGCACGAGTCGTTCGCCGTCGAGCGTGTACCGCAACAGTTCCGCCTGCGTGCGCACCTCGCCGCCGATCGTCACGCTGTCGTCGCGCGTCAGCACGCCGCCCACGATGATCAC
>JAYTNC010000069.1:0-21354 GCA_043748515.1 Gemmatimonadota bacterium
CGATCAGGTTCGGCACCGTCGCGAACCCCGCGCGCGCCACCGCCGCGCTCGCGTCGTCGCTCACCTGCAGCGCCTGCCCGCGGTCGAACCACATCACGACCTCGTCGAGGTCGAGCGAGTCGTCGCGCTCGGTGAGCGTGGCATTGGCCGCGCGCCGGATCAGCTCGCGCGCGATCGCCGCGCCGCCGATCAGCTCGCCCTCGTACTCGAGCTCGATCTTGCCCGTGATCGCCGGCAGCGCCGCGTACACGTCCGCGATGCGCGGGACGATCTCCTTCTCACCCAGCCGCACGGCGCGGCGCTCGGCGTTGGAGATCACGTTCTCGAGCAGCGTGATCGAGAGGCGCTGCGAGACGCCCGAGCGCTGGTCGATCCGCTTCTCCTGCCGCGCCTCGAACGCCACACGCTCGGCCACTTCCGAGACGATCTCCGGCAGGCGGAGCGGCAGCCCGTCGCGCTTCGTCCACGCCTCCTGCGCGGTGATCGTCATCGCGAGATCGACCGTCGCCGGGTAGTGCGTGATGATCTCGCTGCCGATGCGGTCCTTGAGCGGCGTGATGATCTTGCCGCGCGCCGTGTAGTCCTCGGGGTTCGCCGTGAAGGCGAGCACCACGTCGAGCGCGAGGCGCACCGGGTAGCCCTTGATCTGCACGTCCCCTTCCTGCATCACGTTGAACAGGCCCACCTGCACCTTGCCCGCGAGGTCGGGGAGCTCGTTCAGCGCGAAGATGCCGCGGTTGGCGCGCGGCAGCATGCCGTAGTTGATCGAGAGCTCGTCGGAGAGCAGGTGCCCGCCGCGCGCCGCCTTGATCGGGTCGAGGTCGCCGATCAGGTCGGCCACCGTCACGTCGGGCGTCGCGAGCTTCTCCACGTAGCGCTGGTCGGGCGTGAGCCAGGCGATCGGCGTGTCGTCGCCCATCGTCGCGAGCCGGTCACGGCCGTACTTGCTGATCGGCGCGAACGGGTCGTCGTTGGTCTCGCTTCCGGCGATCACCGGCAGCTGCGGGTCGAGCAGCGTCGTGAGCGCGCGCAGGATGCGCGACTTGGCCTGGCCGCGGAGACCAAGCAGGATGAAATGGTGCTTGGAGAGCAGCGCGTTCACGATCTGCGGCATGACCGTGTCCTCGTAGCCGAGCACGCCCTTGAAGAGCGGCTTGCCGTCGGCGATGCGCGCGAGGAGGTTAGTACGGATCTCGTTCCGGACCGAGCGGCCACGCCGGTCCGGCGTGCCGTAAGGTGACTGCTTGAGGGCGCCGAACGTGGCGGGGAGTGGGGTGCTCATCAGCTGGCGAGTCGGATCTCGACGAGGTTGTCGTAGAAGACAGGGCCCGCGCCCATGTCGGTGAGGCGCTGGCTCGTGGTCGCGTTCACGTTTCGGCCGTCGGAGGAGAGCTTGGCCCACCAGACGCCCGGGGCCCACGCCACTCCTTCGCGGATACCCTCCCGAACGCGCGCGCGCGCCTGGAAGTGCCCGCGCTCGTTCTCGACGACGACCATCACCCCGTCGGCGATCCCGCGCCGCTCGGCGTCGTGCGGATGCAGCGCCACCTCGGGCTCGCGCGCGGCGCGCTGCAGCGGCCCGATGTTCACGAAGCTCGAGTTGAGGAACTGGTGCGCCGGCGACGAGATCAGCGTGATCGGGAAGCGCGCGGCGAGCGCCGGCACGTTCTCGGGGAACTCGTGCGGCGGTGTGAACGACGGCAGCGGGTCGAGCCCCATCTCCTTCATCCGTTCCGAGTAGAACTCGCACTTGCCGCTCGGCGTGCGGAACCCGCCCTCGGCGAATGGCGTGTGCGGCGACGGGACAGCGAGCCGCACCCAGCCGTTCGCCTTGAGCGCGTCGAACGTGACCGACGCCATGCGCGGATCGGTCGTCTCGAGCGACGCGCGCACGAGCGCCTCGTCGTCGTCCTGCAGGCAGGGGTCGTCGAGCCCCATGCGCACCGCGAGGCGGCGGAAGATCTCGGTGTTGGGCAGCGCCTGCCCGAGCGGCGCGATCGCCGGCAGGTTGAGCGAGGCATAGAGGTGCCCATACGCCCAGTGGACGTCGAGATGCTCGAGCTGCGTCGTGGCCGGCAGCACCCAGTCGGCGTAGTCGCAGGTGTCGGTGCGGAAATGTTCGAGCACGACCATGAACAGGTCGTCGCGCTTCATGCCGTCGATCACCGAGAGATGGTCGGGCGCGATCGCCGCCGGATTCGAGTTGTATACGATCATCGCGCGCACCGGCGGGCCGCCCACACCGGCGTCGGGCGCGTTGAGCGCCTGGCCGAGCAGCGACATGTTGATCGTGCGCGTGCCGGGCGGGATGAGGTCGGGCCGCTGCAACGCGGTCCGGTTGAACGCGAAGTTGCCACTCGAAGAGAGCTGCACGCCGCCGCCCGCGCGACGCCAATGCCCGGTGACCGCCGGAAGGCAGGCGATCGCGCGAACGGCCATCGCCCCGCCGCCGTGGCGCTGCAGGCCGTAGTTGATGCGCAGGAAGGCCGCCTTCGCGCGGCCGTACTCGCGTGCGAGCTCGACGATCCGTGCTTCATCGATCCCGGTGATCGCCGCCACGCGCGCCGGTGCGTACTCCTTCACGCGCTCGCGCAGCTGACCGGCGCCGAGCGTGTACTGCGCGAGATAGTCGTCATCCTGCATCCCGTCGACGAAGAGCACGTGCATCATGCCGAGCGCCAACGCGCCGTCGGTCCCCGGGCGGATCGCGATCCACTCGTCGCACTGCTCAGCGGTGCGCGTGCGGATCGGGTCGATGCAGATCACCTTCACGCCCTTCGCCTTGGCCTCGAGGATCTTGGGCCAGAGGTGCGGATTGCTCGTGAGCGTGTTGGTGCCCCAGAGGATCACCAGGTCGCTCAGCGGCACCGCCTCGGCGTCCGCGCCGATGCTCGCACCGACCGTCATGCGCATTCCCATCATGCCCGCGGTCGCGCAGATCGTGCGGTCGAGTTGCGACGCGCCGAGCGCGTGGAAGAATCGGCGGTCCATCCCCTCGCCCTGCAGCATGCCCATCGTGCCGGCGTACGAGTACGGCAGGATCGCCTGCGCTCCTTCGCTCGACGCGCGGATGGCGTTGAGCCTCGCGCTGATCGCGTCGAGCGCCTCGTCCCACGTCGCTTCCACGAACTCGCCGCTGCCCTTCGGTCCCACGCGCCTGAGCGGCGTGAGCACTCGATCGGCGTGGTAGGTGCGCTCGAGATACCGGTTCACCTTCGTGCAGAGGAAGCCCTGCGTGAACGGATGCTCGGGATCGCCCTGGATGCGCGTTGCGCGACCGTCCTCGACCGTCACCAGCGTGGCGCAGGTGTCGGGGCAGTCGTGCGGGCACGCGCCGCGGATGATCCGCGCGCTGCCGGTCGATGCTTCGGTGGCGGTCGTCACTGGAAGCCGGAGCGAAAGGTGATGGAGGACCGTTCAAACTAACGCTTGATCGCCGACGTTTCTGACGTCACGCTAAGTCTATGGGGTTGAGCGTGTTACGCGCCCGCGAATTCACTCGTCCTCCGCTCGGTGCGCCGAGGAGAGGGCGAGGAGACGGGTGGCAGGAATCCGGTCCTAATGATTCCCTAATCCCAAGCCCTTGCGGAGTAACGACTTACCTCACCGCCGCTCATTGACCGCACGAACCTTCCTGTTTATGTTCACCTGCGTGCGATCGACGCGAATGTCTCGCGAGCCGCCGCACCACCCCACTCTGGAGATCAGTTCCAATGAAGCGTTTTGCCCTCGTTGCGTCGGTGTTCGTGTTCGCTGCTTGCGCCCCCAAGGCTGAGGAGGCCGCGCCGGCCGCCGATGCTGTTGCCACCGCCGCCGCTCCGGCGATGGATTCGGCCGCGATGTCCGCGATGACCGATTCGACGAAGATGGATTCGACCGCCGCGAAGACGGATTCGGTCGCGAAGTAAGCTGCCGCTCCACAGCAGCAATGAAGGCGCGATCCCTCGGGATCGCGCCTTTTGCGTTTCAGGCGATGAGCGTTCCGGTCAACGCGGCGATCGTCGCGCTGACCGGCGCACCCGACTCGCCGCGCGCGGTGATCTCGCTGCCGGGTTCGACCTCGCGGCGCACCATCGCGATCGCGAGCGCGCCGCGCGTGGGCGACACGACGCTCGTGCGCACGTCACCGACGTCGTTGCCCGCCGCGTCGATCACGCGCGCGCCGGGCGCGAGCGGCGCGGCGCTCGTGAGCAGGCGCAGCAGCCGATTCACGTGGCCACGGAAGTGGATGCGCGCGACGACTTCCTGCCCCGTGTAGCAGCCCTTGTTGAACGAGATCGCACCGAGCTCGTCGAGCACGGCCTCCTGCGGGATCGTCTCGATGTCCATCTCGGCGCCCCACTCCGGGACGCCCGCCTCGACGCGCAGCACGTTCACTTCGTCGCGTGACGCCGTGCGCATGCCGCCACCGGCGAGTGCAGCGCGCAGCTCGGCGACGCGCGCCTTCTCGCCGAACACGTCGAAGCCGCCCACGCTCAGATCGGTCGAGCGCACGACGTAGACGGCCGCAGTTCCTTCGCCGAGCGCGATACCATCGAAGGCGCCGAGCGCGTCGAGGCGTGCCGCATCGATGTCGCCGAGCACGCCCGGAAGCACGCCCGGAAGCACGCCCGGAAGCACGCCCGGAAGCGCGCCCGGAAGCGCGGCCGGAAGCGCGGCCGGAAGCGCGCCCGCGAACGCGCGCACGAGCGCCGCCGCCGCGCCGTCGCCGTGCACGCCGAGGCAGTCGGTCGCATCGGTCACGAGCGCGTACTTCGCGAGACGCGGATTCACGAACTTGCGGATCATCGACGCGAAGCCCTCGCCCGCCGCCGCATCACAGTCGAGGAGCAGGTCGCTGCCGCGATCGAACACGCGGCAGAGCGCGATCACTCGCCCCTTGGGCGTGAGCGCCGCCGCGCGATGCCCGGTGCCCGAACGCAGCGCGACGACGTCGTTCGTGACGAGGCCGCCGAGTGCTTCCTTCGCCTTCTCGCCGCTGAAGGTCATGCGCATCCGGTCGCCGCGCTCGACCATGAATGGTGCGCTCATCGCCTCCCCCCCAAGCCGACGCCGGTGAGCGCGCGCACGCGCTCCGGAGTGAGGTCGCTGAGCGACTCGACCCACGCGTCCCCTTCGAGCGCTTCGTGCGCCGGGAGCGGCCCGACGCCGACGCACGCGATGCCGGCCGCGCGCGCCGCGCGCAGTCCGACCACGGTGTCCTCGACTGCGAGCGCGCGCAGCTGCTGGCCGGGGAAGAGCTGGCCCACGCGCGCGAGCGCGGCGAGCCACGGCTCGGGCGAGGGTTTTGCCGGCGTCGCGTCCTCGACGGCGATCACCGGCCGGAAAAGTCCTTCGAGTCCGGCGAGGTCGAGGATGAACTCCACCTCACGGCGCGAGGCGCGCGTCACGAGCGAAAGGCGGCAGTGCGACGCGAGTCGCTCGAGCGCGGGGCGCACGTCGATCGCGAGCGGGAGTCCCTTGCCGGCCCGCGCGGCGAACGCCCGCTCAGCGCGCAGCCGTCCGAGCTCGACCGCCGTCTCGTCGTCAGGAGCACCAGCCGCGCGGCGGATGCGGCGCACCGCGTCCTCGGTCGCGTAACCGGTCGCGAGCGCGAGATGCCGCTCTTCCACCGCGATCCCTTCGACGGCCAGCGACTCCACGAGCGCCGCGCGCCGCGCCGCCGCGGTGTCGGCGACGACGCCTTCGAATTCGATGAGAAGGACCGGGACATCCATGCGGCGAATGCTAACGGGACCGTCGGCCCCGGGCGTAGTCCTCGTCCAGCAGCTCGACCGGATGGCGCG
Organism: Gemmatimonadota bacterium; assembly: GCA_043748515.1. GTDB lineage: Bacteria > Gemmatimonadota > Gemmatimonadetes > Gemmatimonadales > Gemmatimonadaceae > Pseudogemmatithrix. The sequence continues at coordinate 5,787 of JAYTNC010000069.1, forward strand.
CCGTCACCTCACTCCCCGAGAGCCGCAGCCCGCCGCCGATCTGCATGAGGCAGCCCGGATTCCCGGTCGCGACCACCTCCGCCCCCGACTCCGCGATCCGCGCGAGCTTGGGCGCGAGCACCCGTTCTGCCACCTCGGGGCGCACGAGACTGAAGATGCCGGCACTGCCGCAACACTGGTCGCTGTCGGCGAGCGGCACGAGCGTGATCCCGCGGGTGGCGCGGAGCACCACCAGCGGCGGCTCGACGATCCGCTGCGCGTGCTGCAGGTGGCAGGGTGCATCGTACGCGACGCGGATCGTCCCCGACGTCGACGTTGCCGTGGTCTCCGCGCCGAGCGCGCCCGCGAGCAACTGGCTCACGTCGCGCACCTTCGCGCCGAATGCCGCCGCGCGCGCGGCCCACGCGGGATCGTCGGCGAGCAGATGCCCGTACTCGCGGCACATCGCGCCACATCCGGCGGAGTTGAGCACCACCACGTCGGCGCCGCTGCGCTCGAACGCGAGGATGTTGGCGCGTGCCAGCCTGCGCGCCGTCGATGCGTCGCCGGCATGCGCATGCAGCGCACCGCAGCAGCCCTGACCCTCGGTCCCGCGCATCGTCCAGCCGTTCACCGTGAGCGTGCGCTCGGTCGCGCGGTTCACGTCGGTGAACAGCCCCTCCATCACGCACCCCGTGAGCAACGAGGCGGTGCCGCGCGTGCCGTCGCCCTTCGCTTCATATGGGACGCTGCACCCGCGCGCCGTCGACGCGAGCATCGCGAACGGCATCGCGAGACGCGAAGGCAACAGCCGTGACAGCAGCGCGGCCGCGCCCGTGCCGCGCGCGAGGCGCGCGAGCGCGAGGGCGGACTTGAGCGCCCAGGCGTTCGCGAACACGCCGAGCACCAGCCGCGCGACGACCGGCAGCGGTCGGTGCGGCACGAGCGATTCGCGCGTCGCCTCGAGCAGCTGGCCGTATGGCACGCCGCTCGGGCACGCGGTCTCGCAGCCGCGGCAGCCGAGGCACTGGTCCAGATGCCTGCCGACCTCGGGGTCGTCGGGACGCACGCTGCCGTCGAGCAGCGCGCCCATGAGGAGCAATCGCCCGCGCGGCGAATCGTTCTCGTCCTCGAGTGCGAGATACGTCGGGCAGGCGGGAAGGCAGAAGCCGCAATGCACGCACGAGTCGAGCCCGGCGCGCGCGCGCTCCAGCGGCGCGAGGTCGTGCGGCGCGAGGTCGTGCGCGCTCACGCCGGCTCTCCGAGCAGACCACGGTTGAGCACGCGCGCCGGATCGAACCGCTCGCGGAGCCGCAGCGAGAGCGCGTCCCAGCGCCAGTTCAACGCGCGCGCCGGCGGAGCCAGTCGCGCGCGGACGGAATCCCATGCGCGCACGTCCACCTCGCGCGCCTCGCCGAGTGTCCGGAGTGCCGCGCGCGCCGCGGCAACGAGCGTCGCGTTGCCCCCGATACGCACGAGCCAGCGCGCATCGGCGGCCTCGGGCGCGTCGGCCGCGAGCACATCGACCGCCGCGATCCGCGTGCACGCGAGCGGCGCGAACGGCCCGTTCGCGAACGCCAGGACGCGCGCGTCCACCGCGTCCAGCAAGGCCGTCGCATCCGGCGCGGTGAGCGCCCAGGTCTCGTCCACCACAGGCCGCGCGCGCAGCCGCAGATGCACCTGCGTGATCACCGCGAGCGTGCCCCATGCGCCCGTGACCGCGCGCGTCAGGTCGAAGCCGGCGACGTTCTTCACCACGCGGCCGCCCGAGGCGATCACGCGCCCCGTGCCGTCGACGCATTCGAGCCCGAGCGCGAGATTCGCCGGCCGTCCGAGCCGCGCGGCGAACGGTCCGGTCGTCGCGGTCGCGATCGTCGCGCCGACGGTGCCCGCGTCGTCGCCCCACGGCAGGAGCGGGCACCATTGCCCGTGCGCGCGCGTGACGGCGTCGAGTTCGGCGAGCGTCGTGCCTGCGCCCACCGAGAGCGTGAGATCCTCGGGGCGGTACGACGTGATCCCCGTGAATGCACCGAGCGAGAGCTCGGCCTCCGCCGGCACGGCGCCCCCCGCGTCCATCCACGTGCCGGCGCCGCGGATGCGCAACGCGCGCCCCGCGCTCGCCGCGTCGCGGACGATCGACGCGACCTCGGCAACCGTCGACGGCGCATGTCGCACGAGCGTACTCATGCTCGGGCCTTCGCGTGCGGCGCGGGTCGCGCGGCGGCCGCGCCGTGCCATTCCTTGCAGGCGCGCACCGGCACCACCTTCCCGGGGTTCGCGCGCCGGTCGGGATCGAAGACCGCGCGCAGCGAGCACATCGCGTCGAGCGTGTCGGCCGTGAAGAGCTGCTCCATGTACGGGAGCTTGTCGAGTCCCACGCCATGCTCGCCGGTGATCGTCCCGCCGGCGTCGATGCAGCGCGTCATGATCTCCTGCATCGCCGCGTGCACGCGCGCGGATTCCTCCGGGTCGTGCGCGTCGTACGGGATGTTCGGGTGGAGGTTGCCGTCGCCCGCATGGAACACGTTGCAGATGCGCACCCCGTGCCGCTCGCCGATCGCGGCGATGTCGTCGAGCAATCCGACGAGCATCGACCTCGGTACCACCGCATCCTGCACGACGAGGTGCGGCGCCACGCGACCCATGGCCCCGAAGGCCTTCTTGCGGCCCTGCCAGAGCCGCGCGCGTTCGGCGGCGTCGTGTGCCACGCGGACGCCGCGCGCGCCCGCCGCGCGGCAGAGTCGCTCCACCTCGCGCGCATCGTCCTCGAGACCCGCGGCCGCGCCGTCGACCTCCACGAGCAGCACCGCCGCCGCGTCGCGCGGGTATCCCGCCGCGTACACGCTCGACTCCACGGCCTCGATCGTGGGCTGATCCATGAGCTCGAGCGCCGCCGGCAGGATCCCGGCTGCGATGATCCGCGAGGTCGCGTCGGCGGCGTCGCGCACGCGCAGGAAGTCGGCGAGCAGCGTGATCACGCGCTCGGGATCGGGCGTAAGACGCACGGTCACGTCGAGCAGCACGCCGAAGCACCCCTCGCTGCCGATGAACGCGCCGAGCAGGTCGTAGCCGCCGGTCGTTCCGCGGTCGAGCGTGACCACCTCACCGTCGGGGAGCACGACGGTCGCGCGCAATGCGTGGTCGAGCGTGACGCCGTACTTCAGGCAGTGCGGCCCGCCGGCGTTCTCGGCCATGTTCCCGCCGATCGTGCAGGCGGTCTGCGACGAGGGGTCGGGGGCATAGTGCAGTCCGTGCGCCGCCACCGCGCGCGTGAGCGTCGCGTTCACCACGCCCGGCTCGACGGTCGCGGTGCGCGCGTCGGCGTCGAGCGCGATGATCCGCTTGAGCCGGTGCAGGCCGAGCAGCGTGATGTCGTCGGCGAGTGCGCCCCCCGAGAGCCCGGTGCCGGCGCCGCGCGCGACGAATGACGCACCGGCCGCCGCGAGCGCGCGCACCACGGCGATCACCTCGTCACGCGTGCCCGGGAATACCGCGAGCGCGGGTGTGCGCTGCAGGCCGGGCAGCGCGTCGGAGCGATAGACGAGCAGTTGCGTCGCGCGCGCGATCACATGCGCGTCCCCGACGATCCGGCCGAGTGTCGCGGCGAGGGAGTTCACTCGGGGAAACTATACGAAGGGGGCCCGGATTCGCATCCGGACCCCCTTCGATGACGCCGCGTGATCACCGGGCACGCGACGACGACTGCTTCACCCGACGCTCAGGTGATGGCCCAGAAGCCGGCGAGGGAGCGACCCTCGGGCGAGGTGCGGAGTTTGTCGAACGCGCGCTCGCGGATCTGCCGGATGCGCTCTCGGGTCACGCCCATGAGCGCGCCGATCTTCTCGAGCGTCATCGCCTCGGTCCCTTCATCGAGACCGTAGTACAGGTTGAGGATCTTGCGCTCGCGCGGCGTCAGGTAGTTGCGGAACACCTTGTCGATGCACTCGCGCATGAGCTTGAAGTCGGTCCGCTCCTCGATCTCCACGCCGTCGCCGCCGGCGAAACGCTCGCCGAGCGTGCAGGCCTCGCGATCGGAACGATCCACCGGCGCGTCGAGCGAGAGCTCGGTGGAGGACATCTGCTTGGCGGCGCGGACCTGCTCGGGAGTCTCGTCAAGAAGGCGACCGATCTCATGGTCGGTCGGGTCGCGCTTGAGGACCTGGGCCAGCACCGTCTCCGCGCGGGACAGGCGGATCAGCTGCGAGTTCTGGTTGAGCGGGATGCGCACCGAGCGCGTCTGCTCGGCCAGCGCCTTCAACACCGCCTGACGCACCCACCACACGGCGTACGAGATGAACTTCACGCCCTGGTCGGGATCGAACTTGCGGACCGCCTTGAGCAGTCCTTCGTTGCCGATGGCGACGAGTTCGGAGAGGTCGAGCCCATGTCCCTGATACTTCTTCACGTAGCTGATCACGAAGCGGAGATTCGCCGTGACGAGCCGCTCGGCGGCGGCTTCATCGCCCTTCTGGGCGAGTCGTGCCAAGCGCCGCTCTTCGGCGACGTCGGTGATCAGCGGGAGCTTCTGGATGTCCGAGAGGTACTGGTCGAACGCGGAAGAGGGTGAGGAACGGAAGTAACCCTTCGATCTCGTCTCGGTAGCGTGCTGCATACCCACCCCATAACCGCGTGTGAAAGGAAGCGATGTTGTGACCAACATCACTCTGGACGCATGCAGGGACGTTCTGCTCGGGCTCGACCTGCCCGGGAAGCCAAGCCTATACGAAGTAGGCGAGTTCGGTCAACAGCCAAGAAGTGTGCCAAGGCGACAGCGTCCTGCCGTCAAAGCGCCATCCCGTTGACCTGCAACGGGTTAGGGTCGGTCACAAATGTTCCAGCGCTCGAAGAATCTCGGCCTCGGAGGCGCGGATCCCGTAGTGCGACTCGCTCCCGGCCATCTCGCCGAGCGCTCTCGGGAGCGCGAATTCGACGTGTCCGCCGCGCGCCTTCTTGTCCGTTCGCGTAGCCGTGACGATCTCTGCGGCGCTCACGCCGTCGGGGAGTCGCACGGGAAGTCCGGCCGCGTCGCACACGGTCGCGATCGCGTCCGCGAGGCCGCGCTCCGCGAGATGCAGCCGCTCGGCGAGGATCGCCTCCGCCACCATCCCGATCGCGATCGCCTCGCCGTGCGCGACGCCGTAGGCGGTGACGTGCTCGATCGCGTGGCCGATCGTGTGCCCGAAGTTGAGCACCTTCCGCAGTCCACTCTCGCGTTCGTCCTGACGCACCACCTGCACCTTGATCTCGATCGAGCGCCGCACGAGGTGCAGTTGCGTCTCGTCGTCGGGCCCATCGCCGTGGAGGATCTGACGCAGGCCGGTCGCGATCCAGGCGAAGTACGCGGCGTCGGCGATCACGCCGTGCTTGATCGCCTCGGCGAGGCCGCAACGCATCTCGTGTGGCGGCAGCGTCGTCAGGAGGCGCGGATCGCAGAGCACCAGCGCCGGATGATGGAACGCGCCGATCAGGTTCTTCCCGGCCGGCGTGTCGACGCCCGTCTTCCCGCCGACCGACGAGTCGATCATCGCGAGGAGCGTGGTCGGCACCTGTACGAGCGGCACGCCGCGCAGGTACGTGGCGGCCACGAAGCCGGCGAGGTCGCCGGTGACGCCGCCGCCGAGCGCGACGATGACGGTGTCGCGGCCGCACCCGGCCGCCACGAGCTGGTCGCTGAGCGCGCTCCACGTCTGCCGCGTCTTGTGGCGCTCACCGGCCGGGAAGGTGAGCAGCAGCGGCTTCGGCTCGGCGGTGCCGAAGGAGTGGAGCGCACGTTCGCCGAAGCGCGTGGCGACGGTCTGGTCGGCGATGATCGCGACGCGATGGCCCTGGACTCGCTCGCGGACGCGCGCACCGAGCGAGTCGACCGCGCCCGGCACGACCTCGATGCTCGCGCCGTGGAGCGTCAGCGCGTGGGTCATGCTACCAGGTCACTTCGCCGGCGCCGGCGCGACGGTTGGCGACGCGCGCCAGCACGAAGAGCAGGTCCGAGAGGCGATTCAGGTAGACGATGACGATCTGCGGGATCTCCGCCTCGCGCTGCAGGTGGATGACCGCGCGTTCGGCGCGTCGGCAGGTCGTGCGCGCGACGTGCAGCGCCGCGGCCTTGGGCGTGCCGCCCGGCAGGATGAACGCCTTCAACGGCTCGAGCTCGGCCTCGCCGTCGTCGATCGCCTGCTCCATCTGCGCGATGCGGGCGTCGGAGATGCGGGCCTTGCTGAGCTGTTCCTTCATCTTCTCGAGGTCCGGTGTCGCGAGCAGCGCACCGAGCGCGAAGAGGTCGCGCTGCACGGGGGCGAGGACCTCGTCGATGCGCGGCATCATCTCGACCGAGCGCGCCATGCCGATCACGGCGTTGAGTTCGTCGACGTCACCGTAGGCCGAGACGCGGGGATGGTCCTTGGGGACGCGGCCGCCGCCGAAGAGACCGGTGTCGCCCTCGTCGCCCGTCTTGGTGTAGATCTTGTTGGTCATGCCGGCAATCTAAAGGGTGATGCCGCGCGTCGACCGGGGCGTGCGCTCGGCGCGCACCTCCACCGTGTTGCGCGTCGGCGGCTGGTACTGGTCGGGGAAGAGCAGCGCGAGATGCGCCTGCAGGCGCTCGGGCGAGCCGGGAGTCCCGCGGTCGGCGCACCAGACATCGAGTGCGCGGCCGAGCGCGGCCGCGGTCGGCCGGTCCTCCGGCTCCTTCTCGATCGCCCGCGCGACGAGCGCCTGGATCCCGGGGTCGGCGTCGGGGAGCCGCAGCGAGAGATCGGGGCTCGGCGAGAGCACCACCTCGTCGATCGCCGCCATCGTCTCGTCCTCGGTGAAGAGCGAGCGGAGCGCGAAGAGCTCGAAGAGTACGACGCCCATCGCGAAGACGTCGGTGCGCGCGTCGACCGGCGTGCCGATGAGCTGCTCGGGGCTCATGTAGTGCTTCTTGCCGAGCAACAGCGGCCGCGACGCGGAGGGATCGACCATCGTCCGCGCCTTGGCGATCCCGAAGTCGGCGAGCTTCACGTGGCCGTCCCAGGTGAGCATGACGTTGCCCGGGGAGACGTCGCGGTGGACGATGTCGAGGCGGTCGCCGGCGTCGTCCACGAAGTGATGCGCGAAGTCGAGCGCGCGGCAGATGCGGCTGGCGCAGTAGGCGGCGACGTCGGTCGGCATCGGGATGCGCTTCGCCCGATGCGTGTTGATCAGCGTGCGGAGCGTCAGACCCTTGATCAGCTCCATCGCGATGAAGAGCGAGCCGTCCGACTCGCCCAACTGGTAGATCTGCACGATGTTGCCGTGCACGAGATTGGCCGAGAGTTTCGCCTCGTCGATGAACAGTTGCCGCCACTCGGCGTGCTGTCCGAACCGGTCGTGGATGATCTTGACCGCCATCTTCTTGCTGAAGTCGGCGACCCCCACCTGTTCTGCCTCGTAGACGGTCGCCATGCCCCCGCGGGCAAGCTCCCGGACGAGCCGGAACCGGCTGGAGACGATCAGTTCTTTGTCGACGGCCATGCGGAGGGTGCCAGAGGGGGTGAGATGCCCGTTGTCCGAGCGCGTTCAGTCGACGAACTTAATGAGATGGCAACCCACGAAATCCGCGACCTGTCGATCATCGGCGCGGGCCCTGCGGGGCTCTTCGCGCTCTTCTACGCTGGCATGCGCGGCGCCACAGCGCAAATCATCGACGCCTTGGCGCAGCCCGGCGGCCAGCTCGCCGCGCTCTATCCCGAGAAGATGATCTTCGACGTGGCCGGGTACCCCAAGGTCCTCGCGAAGGACCTCGTGACCTCGCTCATGCAGCAGGCGAATCAGTTCGCGCAGCCCATCCATCTCGGCCAGCGCGTGATCGGTCTCGAGGAGGCCGACGGCGTCTTCACGCTCGTCACCGAGACCGACCGCTTCCAGTCGCGCGCGGTGATCATCGCCGCCGGCATCGGCGCCTTCTCGCCGCGGCGGCTCCCGCAGGCGTGCGCCGAGCCCTGGTACGGCAAGGGGATCCACGACGTCGTGCTCGAGCCGAAGCAGTTCGCCGGCCAGCACGTGACGATCATCGGCGGCGGGGACTCGGCCTTCGACTGGGCGCACCAGCTCGAGGGCGTGGCGCGGTCGATCACGCTCGTGCACCGCAGCGACCGATTCCGCGCGCATCAGGCGACGATCGACACGGTGGTGGCCTCGGCGGCCGCGGGGCGCAGCGCGGTCCACACCTTCCACGAGCTCGCCGACGTGATCGCCGAGGACGGGCGGATCACCGCGATCGAGCTCAAGGACATCAAGGCGAAGACCACCAAGCGCATCGCGTGCGACGTGGTCCTCCCGATGCTCGGCTTCGTGAGCGACATGGGCGCGCTGCTGGAGTGGGGCCTCACCGTCGAGAAGGACGAGATCCACGTCTCGCAGACGATGGAGACGGGGCGGACGGGCGTCTGGGCCTGCGGCGATGTGAACACGTATCCCGGCAAGCTCAAGCTCATCGCGACCGGCTTCGCCGAGTCGTGCATCGCGGTGAACCAGGCGGTGCACTGGGTGTATCCGGACAAGAAGGTGAATCCGGGTCACTCCTCCAACCTCGCCGTGTTCGGGCAGAAGGACGATTAGCAGATGATCAGGCGCCGTTCCGGTCTGGCGGGACTGGCGCTCTTCCTCGCGGCGGCGTCCGCCCTCGGCGCGCAGGAGACCCGTTGCGAGCGCGGCGACGTCGAGGTCCGGTCGCTCGCCTTCCGCGGCAACAGGGCCTTCACCGACGCGACGCTCGCCGTCGGCATCGTCACGACGCCTTCGTCGTGGGCGCGGCGCGTGCTCCCGTTCATCGGCGCGAAGCACTGCCTCGACCAGCGGGAGTTCCCGCTCGACGTGCTGCGGCTCACCTACTGGTACCGCAACCACGGCTTCATCGACGCGACGGTCGACACGATCGTCACGAATGTCGGGAAGAACCGCGTCGCCGTCCTCTTCAGCATCACCGAGGGGACGCCGGTGAACGTCGACACCGTGCGCTTCGAGGGGCTCGACGCGGTGCCCGAGCGCGCGAACATCATCCGCGGACTGCCGGCGCGCGTGGGCGGCCGATTCGACCGCTACTTCAACCGCGCGACCAAGGACACGATCACGCGCCGACTGCGCGACGGCGGCTACCCCGACGCCGAAGCGTTCCTTGGCTACGACCTGCGCACCGAGGCACGCACCGCGAGCGTGATCTTCACCGTGCTGCCGGGACCGCGCCGCCGCATCGGGCGCATCGACCTCACGCGCAACGGACGCGACGGCGGCAAGCCCGAGGTGACGGAGAAGGCGGTGCGCCGCCTCGCCGGCCTCGAGACCGGCGATCTCTACCGCGAGCGCGACCTCGAGCGCGCCAAGCGCACGCTCTATCAGAGCGAGGCGTTCGCGCAGGTCGAGGTGCTTCCGGGCGAGGTGGGCGCCGACTCGATCTTCAGCATCGACATCGACGTGACCGAGACCTACCTGCGCTCGGCGCGGCTCGGCGGCGGCTGGGGCACGCTCGACTGCTTCCGCACGACGGGCGAGTTCACGGAATACAACCTCTTCAAGACCGCGACGCGGCTCGAACTGCGCGGCCGCGTCTCGAAGATCGGCATGGGCGAACCGCTCGACGGCGCCGAGAAGCTCTGCAGCCGGACCGCGACCGAGGACATCTACGGGCGTTTCCTCAACTACTACGCGAGCGCGACCCTGAGCCAGCCGTCGCTGCTGCGCGCCAGCTTCGTGCCGACGCTCTCGCTCTACTCCGAGCGTCGGAGCGAGTTCAAGGCCTTCCTGCGCACCGCGCCGATCGGCGCGAGCCTCGCGCTCAACCGCTCGCTGCCGCGCGGGTCGCTCAACCTCGGCTACAGCGTCGAACTCGGGCGCACCGAGGCGCAGCCGGCGCTCTTCTGCGCGGTCTTCAGCGTCTGCGTCGAGGAGGACCGCCTCGCGCTGCAGGAACTGCAGCGCGTCGCCGTGCTGAGCGCCGCCTCGAGTTACGAGCGCTCCGACAATCCGAACGACCCGTCGCGCGGCGTCGTCGGGCGCGCCGACGTGCGCTACGCCTCGAAGTTCACCGGCTCCGATCCCGACGTGCAGTTCGCGCGGATCACTGCCGACGGCTCCGTCTACCGGACGCTCGGCGCCGACATCGTGCTCGCCATGCGCGTGCGCCTGGGAGGCGTGCTCGGACCCACGCTCGCGCTCGACCGCAATGCGAGCTTCGTGCCCGCGCAGGAGCGACTCTTCGCCGGCGGGCCGAGCACCGTGCGCGGCTTCCAGCAGAACGAGCTCGGCCCGGCGGTCTACATCCCCGAGCGGTACGACACGATCTCGGTCGCGACCGGACTCCCGGTGGCGGGCGGCATCGCCGTCGGCGAGCAGGTCTGGTTCCGCTCCGACAACACCGTGCGCCAGCGCGCGGTGCCGACCGGCGGCAACGCGATGGTCGTGGGCAACGTCGAGCTGCGCATCGTGAGTCCGTTCCTGCCCGAGCTGCTCAAGTGGACCGCGTTCGTGGACGTCGGTCGCATCTGGAACCGCGGCTCGGGTGCCGACCGCCTGAAGTTCACGACGCTCGCGGCGACGCCCGGCTTCGGCGTGCGGATCCGTACGCCGATCGGCTATCTGCGGGCGGACCTCGCCTACAATCCGTATCAGCGGCCCGAGGGCGCGGCGTACTTCGACGCCCCGCTCACCGAGGGCGGCGCGCTCTATTGCGTGAGCCCCGGCAACGTGCTCACGGTGACCAAGCAGATCGACCCGTCGGACGCGTCGAAGACGATCCTCACGCAGGCCGTCGGCCCCTGCCCGGGGACGTTCCGTCCGCCGCGCGGCGCGAGCTTCTTCAGCCGCCTGCGTCCGTCGATCGCGATCGGCCACGCGTTCTAGCGCATGAACATGGGTCGCCGCCGCCTCGTCGCCCTCGTGAGCGCCCTGCTGATGCTGCTCATCGGCGGCGTGGTACTCGGCGCGTTCGCGATGGCCACGCAGAGCGACCGCGGGCGCGACCTCATCCGGCGCGTGGTGCAGGCGCAGCTCTCGCGATCGGTGCAGGGGACCTTCCACCTCGGCACGCTCAGCGGCTCGTTCATCACCGACCTCGCGGTCGACTCGATCGAGATCCGCGACGAGACCGATTCGCTCTTCGCGGCGACCGGCCCGATCCGCGTGACGTTCGATCCGCGCGACCTGATGGACGGCCGCCTGATCATCCGCACCGTCGAACTCACGCGTCCGAACGTGATCATGCGCCGCGACTTCACCGATGTATGGAACATCGCGAAGCTCTGGCCGCGTCCGCCGGGCCTGCCGCGGCCGCGCCGCCGCACGGCGTTCGGCAGCGTCTTCGTGCTCGAGCAGGTCACGGTGCGCGACGGCGCGTTCGCGGTGACGATGCCTTGGGCGCCGTCCGACTCACTGCGCGGCGCGGCGCGCGAGAAGGCGATCGCCACCGCGCTCGACGACGACCTCTCCGAGACGCGGCGCTCCGGTCCGCGGCGGTTCACACGCACCTGGCGCTGGCGCGACATCGCGGCCGATCTCCCGCGCGTGCGGCTCACGTATCCCGATTCGTCGGGGCGGTACATCGACGTGGCGCGACTCGACGCGACCGAGTCGAACCCGCCGTTCTCCTTCCGCGACGTCGGCGGCACGGTGCGCTGGGTGGGCGATTCGATCTGGTTCGACCTCCCGCGGTTCAAGCTCACCGGCTCGTCGGGCCGAGCGAACGGCAAGGTCTGGTGGGGGGCGGGTGCGCCGCCGAACTACCGGATCCACGTCGAGGGGGACTCGGTCTCGCTTGCCGACGTCGCCTGGATCGCGCCGTCGCTGCCCACCGAGGGCGGCGGTCGCATGACGCTCGACATCCGCAACGCGCGCGGCCGCCCCGAGGTGCTGGAGTACGCGATCACCGGCATGGACGTGCGCTCGCACCGGTCGCGGATCCGCGGCAAGATGACGTGGGCGATCGGCGGCCCGGTCGCCGTCATGAGGGACGTCGATCTCGAGGCGATGCCGGTCGACTTCGCGCTCATCGAACGATTCAACCAGGGGCCGCTGGCGTATGCCTTCGCGGGGCAGCTCAACGGTCGCCTTCGCGGCCGCGGTGGTCCGCTGAACCGCTTCATGATCGACGACCTGCGGATCTTCTACCGCGACGGCAACGTGCCCGGCGCGGTCGCACAGGCCCGCGCGCGCGGCGAACTCGATATCCTCGAGCCGGCCAACGCGACCTTCCGCGGCTTCGCGATCGCGCTCGACTCGTTCGACCTGCGCACCATCCAAGCGGTGAATCCGTCCTTCCCGTTGCTCCTCGGGAAGATCACCGGCGTCGCACGGCTCGACTCGTCGTGGCTCGACCTGCGATTCTCCGGCGCCGACCTCACGCACCGCGACGGCGCGCTGCCGGAGTCGCGCTTCACCGGGAACGGACGCATCACGTCGGGCGAGGTCGAGATGACCTACGACGTCGACTTCGAGGCGCAGCCGATCTCGATGACGACGCTCGCGCACTCCTTCCCGGCGATCCCGCTCCGCGGCGAGTACTCGGGTCCGCTCACGGTGCAGGGCACGCTGCGCGACCTGCACGTCGTCTCCGATCTCTCGAGCGAGGCGGGGCGGATCGAGACCGACCTGCGGCTCGACGCCGAGGCGCCGCGCTACAAGCTCACCGGCGAGACCCGTCTCACGCAGTTCGATCCGCAGGTCGCGTTCGACGACCTGAGCATGCCCAGCGGCGAACTCACCGCACGCGTCCTCTTCGACATCACCGGCGACTCGCTCGCCGACCTCGACGGGAGCGGCTCGGTCGTGCTCGACCGGTCGACGCTCAGCGGGGTGCGCATCTTCGCCGGCGAAGCGCGCCTGCGCTTCGCCGACGGCAAGGCGCACCTCGACACGCTCCACCTGGAATCGACGGCGCTCGAACTCGACGCGGTCGGCGCCATCGGCCTGCATGCCGGACGCACGGACTCGATCTCGATCCGTGCCCGCGTCGACTCGCTCGGCGGCTTCCGCCGCTGGATCGCCACCGACGTGACCGACACGCTCGCCGGCGGCCTGCGGCTCGACGGCATCGCGAAGGGCTGGGTGCGCGACTTCGCGTTCGACGCCACGCTCGACGGCGCCGGGCTGCTCGCCGGCACGTCGAGCGTGCGGCTCCTCACCGGCGACGCGGCCATCACCGGCCTGCCGTCCGCTCCGAAGGGCACGCTCACGATCGCCGCCGACACGATGCGCGCCGTGGGCTTCGCGATCGACCGTGCCTTCTTGCGCGCGACGCTCGACGGGACCGGGAGCAGCGTCCTCGACTTCGATCTCACGGGCGCCAACGGCACCCGCGCCGAGGCACGCGCGGTCGTCGCGCAGACCGGCGACACGCTGCGCGTCGTGCTCGACTCGCTGATGCTCCGCACGGGACAGCAGCGGTGGTCGCTCGCCGCGCCGGCGACGTTCACGAGCGGCGACGAGGGCATCTTCATCGACTCGCTCGAGGTGAGCGGCAGCGACTCCTCCATGCTGCGGCTCGCCGGCAGCGTGCCCCGCGACGGGGCGCTCGACCTCCGCTTCCGCGCGCGCGGACTTCCGGTCGCGGACATCGCCGAGCTCCTGCAGGTCAGCGGGAAGCAAGAGGGCCGCATCGACCTCGACGGACGCTTGCAGGGCACGCGCTCCGTGCCGACGCTCGACGCGCAGGCCACGCTCCGCAACGGACTCGTCGCCGGCGTGCGGCTCGACACGCTGGTCTTCACCGCGACCGCAGCGGCCGACGCGCTCCGATTCACCGCGAAGCTCGGGCCGCAGGACCGGCCGGTCATGAGCGCCGAAGGCACGCTGCCGCTCGCGCTGCGCCTCGACGGCGCCGGCCCGGCGATGATCGAGGACGCGCCCCTGACCGCGACCGTCCGCGCCGATACAGTGAGCCTGCGCATCTTCGAGGAGTACACGCGGCGCGGCAACGGCGACCCCGGCAACTTCGGCCTGAACCTCGACGTGAGCGGGACCTGGCGCGAGCCGCGGATCGATGGCGGACTCCTCGTCCGCAACGGCGATCTCGTGATCTCCCCGCTCGGTGACGTGCGCTGGCGGAACATCACCGCCGACATCGGACTGATCGGCGACAGCATCGCGATCCGCCGGCTCTCGGTGACCTCGAGCACCGAGGGGCGCGACGGCCGCGGCTCGATCTCCGGCTGGGTCACCATCCAGGACGTCGACAACCCCGGCTTCGACCTCACGGCGCGTGCCGCCGGCCTCAACGTCTTCAAGAAGCGCAACGTCGCCGACATCGACATCTCGGACAGCCTGCGGATCGACGGCACGCTGCGCTCCGCGACGCTGCGCGGCGGACTCACCGCCGAGCGGGCGATCATCAGTATCCCCGAGATCGCGACCAAGAGCGTGATCTCGCTCGCCGAGTTCGATCGCTTCGGCGTGGTCGACACGCTCGCGCTGCTCGACCGCCGGCTCGCGCCGCAGGCGCCGTCGCTCTTCGTGCGGAATCTCACGGTGCGCAACGTCCCGATCCGCATGGGACGCGACGTCTGGCTGCGGTCGGAGGAAGCCAACATCAACCTCGGCGGGCAGGTCTCGATCATGCGCGCGCAGAACGCGCGCGGGCGCAACGACGGCGAGGCGCAGATCGCGCTCACCGGCGCGCTGCAGACCGTGCGCGGGACCTACCGGCTCGACCTCGGCCCGGTGCAGCGGACCTTCGAGGTGGAGGGTGGGCAGATCGAGTGGTTCGGTGACGCCGACTACGTCTTCAATCCGTCGCTCGACATCTCGGCGCTGCACACGGTGCGGCAGTACAGCAAGCAGGGCTCGCAGCCCGACGTGCGCGTGCGCGTGAACATCGGCGGCACGCTGCTGGCGCCGACCGCCGCACTCTCCACGCCCGACTCGGCGCGCGTGAAGAACGCCGACCTCATCAGCTACCTCGTCACCGGCGGCCCGAGCTTCGAGATCGGCGGCCGCAGCACGAACTACACCTCCGCCGCAGCACGCGTCCTCATCAGCTCGCTCGGCAGCGTGCTCGGCGGCAAGGCCGGCGGTCTCTGCGACGACGCGCGGCTCTCGACCTCGGGGATCGAGGAGGGCGGGCAGGGGATCCGCGGCAGCACGGCCGCCGTCCTCGAGGGCACCCGCTTCAACTGCGGCAAGCAGCTCGGCGACCGCGCCTTCGTCCGTCTCGACGCCGGGCTCTGCCAGGTCGGACAGTTCGTGCAGGGCGGCAGCAGCGTGTCCACCGCAGCGCTCGCGAACTCGATCGGCGTGAAGATCGACTATCTCCTCCGGCGCGGGCTCACCATCTCGGCCGGTGTGGAACCGCCGACGAGCGCGGTGCTCTGCACCCAGAGCGTGAACGCGCGCGGCTTCGTGCCCACGCCGCAGCAGTTCGGTATCGACCTCTTCCGCGCATGGCGGTTCTAGCCGTGGATGCCGGCGAGCGGCCCGTCATGGTGCGGCGCGACTCCGGTGAACGCCCGGCGGGACTCCTGCGCTCCGCCGCGCTGCGCTCGCTCGTCGCCGGGGCCTCCGACGCGATCTACGTGATCGACGCCGACGGAATCCTGCTCATGGCGAACCCGGCCACCGGCGCGCTGCTCGGCCTGCCGGCGGAGGA
>JAYTNC010000070.1:0-2451 GCA_043748515.1 Gemmatimonadota bacterium
GCGTCTCGATGACCGCCGACGATCACCAGCTCCTCCGGAAACTCGCTGCCGCGAACGATGCCGAACGTATTGAAGATCGGTTTCGTCCCGGCGATCGCACGGTCGTCGGTGACACGCACTCGGGCGCGCACCGGGCCGGGCCCCACGTGGTAACGAAAGGGGAGCCCGCCCTGCCAGCCCGCCGGCACGTCACCGCCGCGCAGCTCATCGAGCAGCTCGCCGGCGTTGCCGTACGAGATCGGCACGACGGGAATATGTGGAATGTCCATCTTCGACTCACTGAGCCGCGGTGCACCGCTGGTGCTCGCGTAGCCTGGCGTCGCCGGGTCGCCCGCCCCGTTCATCACACTGCCGCGCTGCACGCCGTTGCGGTTGCGCATCGGCCCGCTCGGATACACGTCGTCGCGCACGTATCCGTCATCCTGCGGATCGCTGTAGATCAGCAGCGCCACCGCGCCATGCTTCTCCGCCTCACGCGCCTTGATGCCGCGAAACGAGCGGCCGTACCGCGCGATCGCGATCTTCCCGCGCACCGACACGCCGAGCGAATCGAGTTGCGCGTAATCCTCGATGAGGCCGTAATTCACGTACACTACGTCGGCGGTGACGTCGCCCTGGCCACTGTACCCATTCACGGTGAGATACTGCGCCACTCGCGACGAGGGATCGCCCGCCACCGCCGGCTCTGCGAGCGAAAGCTGCCGGCCTCGCGGCGCCACCCGCCACAGCTGCACCGACGTGGGATGAGGCAGGAATACGTCGTAGCGGCGCACCTCCGTCTCGAGCCCCATCGCCCGCATCTGCGCGATGACGAAATCGCGAGTGCGCGCCTGTGCCGGCGTCCCCGCGACATGAGTCTCGGCCGAAAGTGCGCGCGAAAGCTCCCTGGCGCGCATCGCTCGTGGACGAGCGATCGCCTGCGCCTCGAGCACTCGCTGAGCGGCGGCGGCGGCGGGCGCGAAGCCGGGAATCGTCGTCGTGCCCTGCTGAGCGGCGAGCGGAACGGCGTGCAATGCACCGCCGATCAGTGTCATGAGCACGAACACGAATGTCGGGCGGCGCAGCATCGGGGGCGGGAACGAGTGGTGGACGCGCGAGTCGCGTTGGTCAGCGCGCGGATGCGCCGATCGCGGGCGTGAAGGAGCACGAGTTCGGCGGACCTCGGTAATCTGTCCCGTGTGGCGCCGAGCGCAACCGGCTCAGATCCCCAGTGCCTCGCGCACGCCGGTGATCACGAACTGCACGGCGATCGCGGCGAGCATCAGTCCCATGAGCCGCGTCATCACGCGTATCCCCGTCTGTCCCATGCGCAGCACGAGCCGCTCCGCCGCGCGAAGCGTGCCCCACGCGATCAGCAGTGCGAGCAGGATCGACGCGTAGACGACGACTGTCTGTGCCGTCGTGCGCGCCTGCCCCGAAAGCACCATCACCGTCGAGATGGCGCCGGGACCGGCCAGCATCGGCATCGCGAGCGGCGTGACGGCGACGTCGTCCTTCGTTGTGGCCTCCGAGATCTCCGCCGTGCCTTCCTGGGTCGATCGGTTGCCGTGTAGCATGTCCATCGCGACGAGCCACAGAATCAGGCCACCAGCGATGCGGAACGCAGGCATCGTGATGCCGAATAGCTCGAAGATGCCGCGCCCAACCGCCGCGAAGGTGACCAGGAGGAGCGTGGCGGCGATGCACGCGCGGCGCGCCGTCACCCGCCGCTGCGCCTGGTCCTGCCCCTGCGTGATTACCAGGTACGTCGGCACGACGGCGATCGGGTCCACGATGAACAGGACCGACGTGAAGGTCACGAGCGCGAACTGGAACGGGCCGTCCACTCAGTCGTACTCGCTCATCGCCGACTGGATCGCCATGCGGAGTCGTCGTTCGCGATCCGGACCCTCGGGCACGGTGCCGGCGAGTGCGCCGAACAATCGGAGCATCTCGCCCTCCATGAACGGGGTACGATCGCGCACGCCCAGCGCATCGATCGAACGCTCGGCGAGCGCGCGCAACAGGGCGCGTGTCTGATCCTCCAGCGCGTCGAGCGTCGGAGGGGCCGCCGGCTTCGGGGGCGGCGTCTGCTCGCGCCGCCGGCTCACGGCATCCAGCATCGCCTTCATGGGCGCCAGGGTGACCACGAACGACCCGGCCGTGTGCTCGGCGAAGGCTTCGACCACGCCTTTGCGCCGCAGCTCGTGAAAGACACGAATTGACGCCTCCCGCACTACCGCGATACCACCCTCGCTGTTGTTGCCGCGGCCGGTGATGACGAGCACATCGTCCGAGCGCTGGACCTGATGCTGCCGCAGCCACCGCTCCAGCCGCTCCGCGGCCTCGGCGCCCGTCGGAAGCGATGTGCGCAGGTTCAGGGTGCGCGCCGCGCCGAACTTGACCTCGTCGAAGGCCTGCTGCAATCCGCCAACGCCCGACACGCGACGCGCCGGCATGGTCAGCGGCGCG
>JAYTNC010000071.1:0-13806 GCA_043748515.1 Gemmatimonadota bacterium
GCGCCGCTGCAGGAGGGGATGAGCGAGCAGACGATGCAGCGCTTCCGCACCAAGGCGCTCGACGTCACAGACGGTCCGCAGGGCCAGAGCTCGATCTTCCGCGCGGCACGCACGCCGCTCTATCTGCTCTTCGGTGTCACCGGGGTCGTGCTGTTGATCGCCTGCGCAAACATCGCCAACCTCCTCCTCGCGCGTGGCGCGGGACGCGCCGCCGAGATGGGCGTGCGGCTCGCGCTCGGCGCCACGCGGCGCCAGCTGCTCTCGCTGTTGCTCACGGAGTCGGTGATGCTCGCGCTCCTCGGCGGCGCGGCGAGCCTGTTGGTGGCGCAGTGGACGCTGGCGTTCATCGGTTCGCTCATGCCTCCGGACGCGGGCGACACGCTGCGCTTCCAGCTCCAGCCGTCGGTCGTGTTCTTCGCGGCGGGACTCTCGGTGGCGACCGGGCTCGTGTTCGGCATGTTCCCCGCGCTGCACAGCACACGCAGCGACCTGATCTCGGTGATCCGCGCCGGGGCGGGGCAGCTCACCGGCGGCAAGGCGGCCGCGCGATTCCGCGCCGGACTCGTGACCGCGCAGATCACGCTCTCCATGGCGCTGCTCGTCTCGGCGGGGCTCTTCCTCAAGAGCCTCGTGAACGTGAGCCGTGTGGAGCTCGGCGTCGCGATCGACCAGTTCGCGACCTTCTCGCTCTCGCCCGAGCGGTCGGGCTACGACTCGACGCGTTCCAACCTCTATTTCCTGCGTGTCGAGGAGGAGCTCCGGACGATCCCCGGCGTGACCGCGGTGACGTCGTCGCTCGTGCCGATCCTCGCGGGCGACAACTGGGGGACCGACGTGCATGTGCAGGGTTACGCGCGCGGTCCCGACGTCGACAACAACTCGCGGTTCAACTCGATCGGCGCCGGCTACTTCGCGACGCTCGGCGTGCCGCTGCTCGCCGGGCGCGAGTTCACGCACTCGGACCTCCGTGGCGGCACCAAGGTGGCGATCGTCAACGAGACGTTCGCGCGCAAGTTCGGCCTCGGACGCGACGCGGTGGGCAGGTTCATGACCGACGACACGGGCCGCGATACGCTCGACACGCAGATCGTGGGGCTGATCCCCGACATCAAGTACAGCGACGTGAAGGATTCGGTGCCGCCGGTGTTCTACACACCGTGGCCACAGACGAACACCGTCGGCTACATGAACTTCTATGCGAAGTCGACCTTGCCGCCCGAGCGGATCCTCGGCTCGATCCGCGAGGTGGTGAAGCGGATCGACGGGACCGTGCCGGTGGAGGAACTCAAGACGATGCCGCAGCAGATCCGCGAGAACGTCTTCCTCGACCGGATGATCAGCATCCTCTCGGCCTCCTTCGCCGTGCTGGCGACGCTGCTCGCGGGCGTGGGGTTGTATGGTGTGCTCTCGTACTCGGTCGCGCAGCGGACGCGCGAGATCGGCGTGCGCATGGCGCTCGGCGCCGACCAGGCGCGGGTGCGCGGGCTGGTGATGCGGCAGGTCGGCTGGATGACGCTGGTCGGCGGCGTGCTCGGCATCGCCGCCGCGCTCGGGCTCGGCAAGGCCGCGCGGTCGTTGCTCTATGGACTCGAAGGGCATGATCTCATGGTCTTCTCGATGAGCGTGATCCTCCTCGCGCTCGTCGCACTCGCGGCGGGCTTCGTTCCGGCGCGCCGCGCCTCGCAGGTCGACCCCATGCAGGCACTCCGCTATGACTGAGTTCCGGAAGGACGTCGGAGGCAGCGGATCGATCCTCTCGTTCGCCGCGCTGCGCCAGGACCTGCGCTTCGCCGGGCGCATGCTGGTGAAGAGTCCGCTCTTCACGGGCATCGTGGTCGTGACGCTCGCGCTGGGGATCGGGCTCAACACTGCGGTCTTCGCCGCGGTCGAGGCGTTGTTGCTGCGCCCGCTCTCCGGTGTGCGGGAGACGAGCGAGCTCGTGCAGGTCTACCGGACGTGGCCCGGGCCGGAGCTCTACGGCTCCAACTCGGTCCCTCACTTCTGGGACGTGCGCGCCCGGAGCAAGGAGGTCTTCTCGGGCGCGACGAGCTGGTCGTTCGAGTTCGTGAGCCTCACCGCCGACGCGCGGCCGTCGCTCGTGTTCGCGCAGATGGTCTCGGCCGACTACTTCGACGTGCTCGGCGTGACGACGACGCATGGCCGACTCTTCCGACCCGAGGAGGACGAGGGGCGTGGTGCGCATCCGGTCGTCGTGCTCTCCGATGCCGGCTGGAAGAGCCTGTTCGGTGGCGCGCCCGACATCGTCGGCCGCGAGGTGCCGCTCAACGGCCAGAACGTCACGATCGTCGGCGTGGCACCGCCCGAGTTCAAGGGCGCCATGCCGATGGTGCAGCCGACGCTCTGGATCCCGCTCATGCAGCTGGCGCAGGTGAAGCCGGGCAGCGCGCGCAACTTCGAGAACCGCGGCAACAACAACATGAACATCGTCGCGCGCCTCAAGCCGGGCGTGACGGTGGAGCAGGCGCAGGCACGGATGGACGCGCTCACGCTCGAGCTGCGCGCGGAGTTCCCCGACGAATACGAGGACAGCGGCGTCCATCTCGTGAAGGTCGACGACGCCGGCATCCACCCGACGTTCCGCAGCGCGCAGGTCGGATTGTCGGCCGTCGTGATGATCGTGGTCGGCCTCCTGCTGCTCATCGCCTGCGTGAACGTGGCGAACCTGTTCCTCGCCAGGGCGCGCGATCGCGCCCGCGAGATGGCGATCCGGCTCGCGCTCGGCGCGCAGCGGGCCGCGCTCGTGCGGCAGCTGCTCGTCGAGAGTCTCTGTTTTGCGCTCGTGTCGGGCGTCGCCGGACTCCTCGTGGCGGTCTGGGCGATCGGGCTGACCAACCGCATCCGCCTGCCGATCGACATCGACTTCGCCCCCGAGCTGCGGCTGAGCCCCACGGTGCTGCTCTTCGCGCTCGGCGCCACCGTGCTCACGGGCGTGATCTTCGGCCTCGCGCCGGCGCTGCAGGCGACGCGTCCCGCGCTCATCCCTGCGCTCAAGGGCGAGGCGCCCGCGGGCGAGGGGCGCTCGCGTGTGGCGAAGGGACTCGTCGTCACGCAGATGGCGCTGTCGATCGTGCTGCTCGTCTGCGCGGGACTCTTCCTCACGAACCTCCGCAGCGCGACGGCGCTCGACAAGGGCTTCGCGGCCGACCACCTGCTCCTCGCGGACGTCGATCCCGGGCTGCAGGGCTACGCGCGCGGCAACACCGAGCAGTTCTATCGGGCGCTCGCCGAGCGCTTGCGCGAGCACCCCGACGTCCGGGCCGTCTCGATGACCGACAACGTTCCGCTGAGCGTCGGCGGCAGCGACCGTGGCGTGGAGATCCCCGGCCATGCGCCGGCCAAGAACGAAGGGATGTCGATCAACTACGCCAGCGTCGGGCCCGGCTACTTCGACGCCATGGGGATCCCGCTGCGCGCGGGGCGCGAGTTCAAACCCGAGGACGACACCACGTCGGTGCGCGCGCTCGTGGTGAACGAGCGCTTCGTCGAGCGCTTCTGGCCGGGTCAGGAGGCACTCGGGAAGATGGTGCGGACCGCCGGTCGCGACTACACGATCGTCGGCGTGGTGCCAACGGGGAAGTACCAGCGCCTCGGCGAGGATCCGCGCGCCTTCATGTGGTTCCCGCAGCTGCAGGTCTGGTCGGCGGGAATGTCACTCGTGATCCGCACCGCGGGCGACCCCGAGGCGATGATCCCGACGCTCCGCGAGGCTGTGGCGCAGCTCGACGCGAATCTTCCGATCAGCAACGTGCGTACCATGGACAAACATCTCGGCATCTCGCTGCTCCCGGCGCGGGTCACCGGCGCGGCGCTCGGCGTGTTCGGCATCCTCGGCCTGCTTCTCGCGTCGGTCGGCATGTACGGGGTGATGGCGTATTCGGTCTCGCAGCGGACCCGCGAGATCGGCATCCGGATGGCGGTCGGCGCCGCGGCATCCGATGTTATCGGGCTGGTGATGCGGCAGGGACTCACGCTCGTGCTGGTCGGCACGGGGATCGGACTGGTCGGCGCGCTCGCGGCCGCCCGCCTGCTGGCCGGTGTGCTCTACGGTGGCAATGCGCTCGACCCGATGACGTTCACGCTGGTCCCACTCGTGCTGATCGCGGTGGCGGCGGTCGCGACCTTCGCGCCGGCCCGTCGCGCGGCGGCGGTGGACCCGGCGATCACCCTCAGGGCTGACTGACCACGATGGATATCGCTCGCGCACCACAGAAGAAGACCGGCCGCAACATCGCCATCGGCGCCGGTGCGGCGGCGGTGATCATCGCGACGATCGCGCTCTCGGGCCTCGATCCCGCGGCGCCCACGGTGCAGCGCGTCGCGATCCTCATCGACTCGGTGCGGCAGGGCGACGTGATCCGCGAGGTGCGCGGCCCCGGCACGCTCGTGCCCGAGCAGATCCGCTTCATCACCGCGCAGGCGTCGGCGCGCGTCGAACGCAAGTCGGTCGAGTCTGGAGACAAGGTCGGCGCGGGGCAGGTGCTGCTCGAGATGAGCAACCCCGACCTGCAGATCCAGACGATGCAGGCCGAACAGCAGGTGCGGCAGGCGCAGATCGAGCTGCTCAACCTCAAGACCAACCTCCGCTCCGCGATCCTCACGCAGGAAGGCGTGGTCGCCACGAGCCGGACGACGTTCATCAGCGCGACGCAGGAGGCGCAGGCCGCCGACTCGCTGCAGAAGCGCAACCTCATCTCGACGTTCGAGGTGGCGAATCGCAAGGCGCAGGCCGAAGAGGCGACGACGCGCCTCCGCGTCGAACGCGAGCGCCTCGACTTGCAGCGGGCCGCGATCGATTCGCAGATCGCGACGCAGACCGGTCAGGTGCAGCAGTTGGAGGCGATCGCCGAGCGGCAGCGCAACCGGCTCGGCTCGCTCAGCGTGCGCGCGCCCGAGGGCGGCGTGCTGCAGGACCTGAATCTCCAGCTCGGCCAATGGGTGCCCGAGGGCACGACGCTCGCGAAGGTCGTGCAGCCGGGCCGCCTGAAGGCGGTGCTGCGCATCCCCGAGTCGCAGGCGAAGGACGTCGTGATCGGCCAGTCGGCGACGGTCGACACGCGCAACGGGATCGTGAAGGGCCGCGTGATCCGCAAGGATCCCTCGGCCATCCAAGGCACCGTGACGATCGACGTCTCGCTCGAGGGCCCGCTCCCGCCGGGCGCGGTGCCCGACCTCTCGGTGGACGGCACGATCCAGATCGAGCGGCTCGACAACGTGCTCCATACGGGCCGTCCCGCGTTCGGCGCGGCGAGTGGACGCGTGGGCCTCTTCAAGCTGATCGACGGTGGCTCGGCCGCCGTGCGTGTCCCGGTCGAACTCGGCCGGACGTCGGTGAACACCGTGGAGATCCTGAGCGGCCTCGCCGTCGGTGACCGAGTGATCCTGAGTGACATGACGCAGTACGCCGCGGTCGACCGCGTGCGCATCAAGTGACGACCGCGCTTTCCCACCCCGCCACACCCTCCCGGAGCATCCGATGACGTCGCCCAAGCCACTGATCCACATGCAGGGGATCAAGAAGGTCTTCTACACGGACGAAGTGGAGACGCATGCGCTCCAGGACATCCATTTCCATATCAACAAGGGCGAGTACGTCGCCATCTCCGGTCCCTCGGGCTGCGGCAAGACGACGCTGCTCTCGATCCTCGGCCTGCTCGACACGCCGAGCGACGGCGAGTACGACCTCGCGGGCGAGTCGGTCGCGCGCCTCACGCCGATCGAACGGGCGCGCGTGCGCAACCGGCAGATCGGGTTCATCTTCCAGGCGTTCAACCTGATCGGCGACTTGACGGTGTTCGAGAACGTCGAGCTGCCGCTCACGTACCGGGACATGCCGGCGAACGAGCGCCGGGATCGCGTCGCGGCCGCGCTGGATCGCGTGGGAATGTCGCACCGGGCGAAGCACTATCCGACGCAGCTCTCGGGCGGTCAGCAGCAGCGCGTCGCGGTGGCGCGCGCCGTCGCGGGCGATCCGGCGATCCTGCTCGCCGACGAGCCGACGGGCAACCTCGACTCGAAGAACGGCGAAGCGGTGATGGACCTGCTCCGCGAGCTGAACGAGAACGGCTCGACGATCTGCATGGTGACGCACGATTCGCGGTATGCGCAGCATGCGGATCGCGAGGTGCATCTGTTCGACGGCAAGGTCGCGAGCGCGGCGGATCTGGCGGGCGTGGCGTAGTCCGTACGACTCCTACGACTGCAACGGCGTTCATCTAAAGAGGTACTGAGGGCCCAGCGAATGGCGGCTGCAGTGCTTCGCGGTTCTCTGTGCCTCTGTGTCCTCTGTGGTGAAAGCAGTCGCCGTGCCGACAGTGCCGACCCGACCTCGAGCCGTGGTATGAGGGGATTCCACGATTGCGCTACCGGCCACCAAAGGCGATGGTTGCGGAAAGGGGAGACCGCAAATGAGACGAGACAAGCTGCCCGCGTACGCCGCACTGCTGCTGTTCGCGTCGGCCTGGTTCCTTCCGGTCGAGGCCGGCGCCGCCCGGATCTCCGACGGCATTCTGCCGGGCTACCAGGCGTTCATGGTGGCACTCGCACCGGTGACGCTCCATCGGTTCAACGAGCTCGACCTGATCACCGTGCGCGAACTCCTCACCGCACTCAGCGCGCTCTCCAACCTGCTGATGCTCTACGCGCTCGCCGTCGTGCTCGGCTGGCCGCGCATCCACTTCCCGACCCCGAAGCGGCTGTCGACCGTGCTGCTGGTGGCCTTCATCATCAACGCGCAGTGGATCTGGCCCCGCGGCGACGAGTACCTCGACCTGCAGATCGGGTACTGGGCGTGGTGCGCGTCGTTCGGGGTGGCGGCGATGGCGGTGCGGCAGCTCGAGCGGCGCCGGCGCGCTGGCGTCACGGCGCCTGCGGTCGAGCGGCGGGCGTCGTCGCATCCGGCGCCAGGTCCGGCAGCGTACTGAGCACGTCCTGCCACCGGAAGCCTGGCTTCCCGAGGATCCACTGATCCATCCACGCCTTCTCGGCCACCGACTTGAGCAGCTGGTTGCGCGGGTCGGGGATGCCGTGCGTCGCGCCCGGATAGACGAAGAGCTCGGTGGGTACGCCGAGCTTCTTGAGCGCCATGTGCAGCTCCTCGCTCTGTGGGCGCGGCACGCGCGGGTCGCCGTCGACGACGTGGATCATGGTCGGCGTGCGCACGGCGGTGATGTAGCGCAGCGGCGACTGCTTCCAGTAGGGCTCGAAGTCGCCGTACGGCAGCTCGCCGCCGAGGTAGTGCATGCGCACGTACTGCATGTCGGACTGCGCGTACATCGAGATCCAGTTCACCGTGCCGGCGCCCGACGAGGCCGCCTTGAAGCGCGTCGTGTGCGTGATGATCCAGTTGGTCCAGTGTCCGCCCGCGCTCCACCCGAGCACGCCCATGCGGTCGCCGTCCACGAGGCCCTGCGCGATCAGGTGATCGACGCCGGTCATGATGTCCTCGTAGCCCTTCTTGAAGTAGTCGCCGACGATGCCCCACTTGTGCGCTTCGCCGTAGTTGGTCGAGCCGCGATAGTTGGGCTTGAGCACCATGTAGCCGTCGCCGGCGTAGACCTGCGCGCCGTAGCCGCCGTTGAAGCTGAGGATGTCGGCGGCCTGCGGTCCGCCGTGGATCGCGACGATCAGCGGGTAGCGACGTCCGGGCGTGTAGCCGACCGGCTTCACGAGCACGCCGCAGGTCTCCTTGCGGTCGGTGGAGCGCCAGCAGATCTCCTCCTCGTCGCCGAGCTGCAGCTGGGCCACCTGCGGATTCGCGTTGGTGACCTGACGCCAGCTGGCACGGATGGCGAGGTCCTCCGCGCGATCGAGCACGTAGTGCACGGTCGGCGTGCGCGGGTCCTGATAGGTCACGAGCAGCTTGCCGCTCTCGTCGTCACGCATGGCGGAGGTCGCGGCGCGGAGGTCGGTGACCTTGCGGACGGTGTTCGCGGCGAGGTCGAGTGCCATCACCTGCGTCGTCGCGCGGACGCCGTCGCCGAAGTAGATGGTGCGGCCGTCGGCGCTCCACCAGCCGATGGTGACGTCGCCGTCGTACGAGGCGCCGAGCTTGGTCCACGTGCCGTTGGTCGCGTCGATGGCGCGCGTGTAGACCTTGTTCGCGCGGAAGTAGCCGAAGTCGTCGGAGGCCGAGAAGGCGATGGTGCGTCCGTCGGGCGCGAAGGAGAGGTCGGACTCGGCGATCTCCTTGTTGTTCGTGAGCCGCTCGAGATTGCCCGACGCGAGGTCGAGCAGGTGCAGGTCGCCCGCGTTGCGCGCCTCGGTGACGGTGCGCGCGTAGCGGTCGTTCGGCAGCGCGCGGATGCCCGCCCAGCGGCCGTCGTTGGAGAGGGTGAATCCCTCGACGGAGAAGGTGGCGCCCTGCGTGAGGCGTTTCTCCTGGCCGTTCGCGATCTCGAGCATCCACAGATGATTGAGCGGGATGTCCTGATTGCGGATGCGCGCGTCGAACCGTTGCGCGAGCCGGTCCCGGTTCCCGGTGTCGACGGAGTCGGGCGCGAGGAAGAGCACGCGGCTCCCGTCGCGCGAGAGCTGCCAGCTGCCGACCGGCGTCGCGTGCTTGCTGATCTGCGTCGCTTTCGCCTCGGCGATGCCGTCGACGGGAAGCATCCACAGTTGCTGCTCGTCGCTCTTGCCGGCGGTGAAGACGAGTGCGCGCCCGTCACGCGTGAACGCGAAGGTGCCGACGCCGTCCTTGGCGTCGGTGATCCGCTGCGCCTCGCCGCCGTCGGTCCGCATGAGGTAGAGCTGGTCGGTCGTACCCTCGCGGTCGGACGCGAAGACGAAGAAGCGCCCGTCGCGTGACCACCGTGGCGAGGTCTCGTTCTTCGCCTTGGTGAAGGTGAGCTGCCGGGTGCTCGGCAGGCCGGTGGAGGTGTTCACGACGTGGATGTCGGTGTAGCTCTTGGCCGCCTGCCAGTCGGGGACGGAGAGCGTGTAGAGGAGCTGGCTCCCGTCCGGGCTGAGCGCCGGGGCGCCGGCCTGCCGGAGCAGCCGCTGGTCGAGGAAGGTCATGGGCCGCGGCGACTGCGCGGCGGCGGCGACCGGCACGAGGAGGGCGAGGAGGCGGAGCGGGGCGGGGCGCATGAGGAGTCCTCGAGCGGTGGAGGTCGGCGGACCGGCGGCAGACTGCGGCCAAGCCGCGGCCAAACTGCGGCCAAACTGCGGCAGAACCTACGGTCGTCCCGAGCGAGTCAGCAAGCCGGGACGCCGGCTTCGCCGTCAGTCCGCTGCTGCCTTCGTCGCCTTCGCGGCCATGTCGATGGCCCAGAGCTCGTTGCTCGCGCGCCGGACCACCACCACGAGCGCGACGAGGCAGGCCGCGCACACCACCGGCACCGTCCAGCGGAAGTGGTCGGTGCCGGTGAGGATGATCACCGTGTTGACGGCGATGATGACGAGACGCGTCTCTGTCGGGCCGAAGCCGTGCACGTAGATCTCGAAGCGGTTGGTCGCCGCGAAGTGCAGGAACGAACTCACCATGAACGCGCCGGTGAGCGTGAGCAGCACGACGAACCAGTGCCCGACGCCCGGCGGCGCGACGAGATAGCCGGCGAGCACGAGCGAACCGAGGAAGATGAAGTCGACGAAGTGGTCCATGTAGAAGCCCCACTTCACGAGCCCCGTGCCGCGCGCGCGTCCCACCGCGCCGTCGAACAGATCGGTGACGTACTGGAGCACGATCATCAGCGAGATCATCCAGAACCAGCGGAGGTCGTCGCGGGCGAGCACCCCGAAGAGCGCGTTGAGCGCGCTCCAGACGAGGGTCAGAAGGGTCAGATGGTGGGTCGCGAGCCAGCGGGGAACCCGCGGCGTTCCCCATGCGACGAATGCCCGCTCGGGACCGTGCAGCAGGGGCTGACCGACCTTCTTGTCTCCGGCGAAGTCGCCGCTGGCCATGGGCGGGAACGGGTTGGGCTCGGGGGGAGCGTACGCCCCTACCATGAGCCGCCGGGCGGGCGGGCGCCAGCCCCGGCGCGTCGTCCCCGGCGCGTCGTCCCGTGGCGTGCGGGCGCGCCGCAGGCCAGAGTTAAGGTGCGGTGCACGCGTCAGGACGCACCGCTCCCCCCATGCACACTCCGATGCCCAAGTCGCTCCCCACGCGTCCCTCGCGGCCGCAACCGTTCCTCTGGATCGCCGTCCTCCTCGGCAGCTTCCTACTCGTGCGCGGCGTGGCCGTCCGCCTCACCGACTGGCTCTGGTTCCGCGAGATCGGCTTCGAGCGCGTCTTCCTGCTCAAGATCGTCGCCGAATGGAGCATGGGGGCGCTCGCGGGCCTCGTCGCCTTCGCGCTGCTCTACGGCAACGCGCGCATCGCGCTCCGCGGGATCGAACTCGTGCGCGAGGACGTGCGCGTGCTCGCCCAAGGCGGGCTTGAGATGCGCGAACGCTTCTTCGTGCGCCTCGCCGAGATGCTCGCGCTGCCGGTCGCGCTCGGCGGCGCGGCCCTGATCGCGCTCACGGCGGCGGGGCAGTGGCGCACGCTCGTGCAGTTCTTCTATCGCACGCCATTCGGCGAGGTCGACCCGATCTTCGGGCGCGACATCGCGTACTACGTCTTCACGCTCCCCACGCTCCAGCTCTCGCTCAACCTCGTCACCGCAGCGCTCGCGCTCTCGCTGCTGTTCCTGGTCGTGCCGATCTACGCCGCGCGCGGCGACATCCGCATCCAGGCCACCGGCCTGCGGGTCGATCCGGGCGTGAGCCTGCACACGGCGGTGCTGGTGGCGCTGCTGCTGCTCGTGCACGCGGTGCGGATCGCGTTCATCCAGGCGCCGGGCCTGCTCTACGGCACGCACGGCCCGCTGCAGGGCGCCAGCCTCACCGACGTCACCATCGTGCTGCCGTCGCTGTACGTGATGGCAGTGCTGCTCGCGATCGGCTGCGTGGTCGTGCTCTGGGGGGCGCGCCGCGGCATCGTGGTGCGCACGGCTGGCGGCGTGATCTTCGGCTACGTGATCCTCGCGGTGGTATTCACCGGCGTGATCCCGAGCCTCTACCAGCGGCTCGTGGTGCAACCCAACGAGCTCGCGCGCGAGGCGCCGCAGATCGCGCATCACATCGCCGCGACCCGCAAGGCGTGGGGACTCGACAAGGTCGAGCGCCGCGAGCTCGACGGCGCGCAGGTGCTCACGGCGCGCGACCTCGAGGCCAACCGCTCGACGATCGACAACGTCCGCCTCTGGGACCGCGAGCCGCTGCTGCGCACCTTCGGGCAGCTGCAGTCGATCCGCACCTACTATGAGTTCGTCGCCGTCGACGACGACCGCTACACCGTGAACGGCGCGCTGCGACACGTGCTCCTCTCGGCCCGCGAGCTCGACGTCTCAGCGCTCCCCACGCGCACCTTCGTGAACGAGCACCTCACCTTCACGCACGGCATGGGCCTCACCATGGGCCCGACCAACCAGGTGACGCCGGAGGGCCTCCCGGTGCTCTGGGTGCAGGACCTCCCACCGACCTCGAGCGTCGACCGCGCGATCACGCGGCCGCAGATCTACTTCGGTGAGCTTCCGAGCACCTTCGCGCTCGCGCCGTCGCGGCAGCGCGAGTTCGATCACCCGGCGGCCGAAGGGGACGAGGGCGTCTACTCGACCTACACCGGCAAGGCCGGCGTCCCGATCCGTTCGGTCGTGACCAAGGCGCTCTTCGCGCTGCGCTTCCGCTCGCTCAACATCCTGCTCTCCAGCGACTTCACCGACAGCACGCGCATCCTCTACTATCGCAATGTGCGCGAGCGCGCCGAGAAGGCGCTGCCGTTCCTCGTGTTCGATCCCGACCCGTACCTGGTCGTCACCGACAGCGGTCACCTCGTGTGGATGCTCGACGCCTACACGCAGACCGACCGCTACCCGTATTCGGCGCGGATGCGCGACGGCACCAACTACTTGCGCAACAGCGTGAAGGTGACCGTCGACGCCTACGACGGCGACCTCCGCGCGTATCTGAGCGACGCGGACGATCCGATGATCCGGACGCTCTCGCGGATCTATCCGGGCATGCTCCGACCGATTGACGAGATGCCGGCCGACCTGCGCACGCATGTGCGTTATCCCGAGTTGCTCTTCAGCGCGCAGACGTCGCTCTACGCGACGTTCCACATGACGGACGCCGAGACGTTCTATCACCGCGAGGATCAGTGGCAGATCCCGGGCTCGACCGCGGGCGAGGGGAGCGGCTTCCAGCGGCACATCGTGATGCGGCTGCCGGGCGAGAAGGAGGCCGAGTACCTGCTCATGCGCCCCTTCACGCCGCGGCAGAAGGACAACCTCGCGGCCTGGATGGTCGCGCGGAACGACGGCGACAAGTACGGTCAGCTGATCGCGTACCGGTTCCCGCGGCAGAGTCTCGTCTTCGGTCCGAATCAGGTGGCGAGCCGGATCAACCAGGACACCGAGGTCTCGCGGCAGGTCTCGCTCTGGGACCAGGGCGGCTCGGAGGTGATCCGCGGCGAGCTGCTCGTGATCCCGATCGAGGCGTCGTTGCTCTATGTGCAGCCGCTCTACCTGCAGGCGCAGGGCGGCAAGATCCCCGAGCTCAAGCGCGTGATCGTGGCGCACGAGGGGCGCGTGGTGATGGACGAGACGTTCGAGCGCGCGCTGCAGGTGATGTTCGGCGGTGCAGCGGTCCCGCGCGCGGGCGCCGCGGCGGCGACGGCCGGCGGCGGCAACGTTCCGCGTGCAGCCGAGACCGTGGCGGAGACGCGGGCGGCGCTCACGGCCGAGGCGGTGAAGCACTACGATGCGGCGCGGGCGGCGCAGCGGACGGACGACTGGGCGACCTACGGCCGCGAGATGCAGCGGCTGGGCGAGGTGCTCAAGCGGCTGCGGGACGCGCCGCCGCAGTAAGGCGACTCCTCATGCGCGATTCATCGCGCCTTCATGCGACCGCAATGGTCGCATCATGTCCGGGTGCGAGGGTGGGACCACCTCTCATCCGGAGTGTCGCATGGAATCCGAGCGATCGAACGGACTCACGCGCGAGCCGAACGTCCTGCCGCTGATCGACATCCTGCTGGTGCTCATCATCGCGGCGATGTTGCCGTTCATGTTTCCGCACTGGCGGATCGACACGCAGCTGCCGGTGCCGGCGAGCGGATCTTCAGCGGGACCGGCGGAATCGAAGGATCTGGTCCTCTCGATCGCGCCCGGCCCGGCCTACAGCCTCAACGGGCAGCCGATCGCGCGCGACTCACTCGTGAGCGTGCTCGCGACGGTGTTCGACGGCCGGCCGGAGAAGGTCCTGTTCATCGACGGCGCGCGCGACGTGCGGTATCAGGACGTGTACTGGGTCTACGGCGCAGTGCGCAGCGCCGGCGTGACGGTGACTGCGCTCATGCCGCCGGAGACGCGGCGGAAGTGAGAAAGGGCCGCCCGACCGGGCGGCCCTCTTTCATCCTTCAGCCTTCATCGCGTGACGATTCAGAGGAGCAACGCCCAAGAGAAGTCACATCCCAGGCCCAGCCGAGAGCTTCCGCACCAACCGATACATGAACTCCAGCCCGTCATAGAACGCCCGCGCCTCGATCTTCTCGTTCATCCCGTGCGCGTTGGGCCCCTCGTAGAAGAGCCCCGAGATCCCGTACACCGGGATGCCGGCGTTGCGCAGGAATCGGCTGTCGGTCGCACCGGTGCTCATCGTCGGCACCACCGGCATGCCGGGCCACAGTTCCTGCGTCGTCTGCTCGATCGTGCGCATGAGCTCGGCGGTGAGCGGCGACGGCGGGCTGTCCTCGGCGGCGCGCGTCACGGTGAGGTGCACGCCCGTGTCGCCGATCGCCTGCTCGAG
>JAYTNC010000072.1:0-7952 GCA_043748515.1 Gemmatimonadota bacterium
GTCACCGGCGGTGGACTCGCTCGGCACCGGCCCGCGCCCGGTCACGACGATCACTTCACTCCGCGGGCGGCTGCTCCCGGCCTCGGGGCAGGGGACGACCCCCAGCTCACTGGCAAGCAAGAGCAAGCTGCATCCCGACAGCGCCTACGCGATGGTCGCGGCGCAGAGCGGAGCCAAGGTCCGGACATGGGGACATCGCTCCGGAGGCGCGGCGCGCGTGGAGACGATCGACGCGGCCGGGAAGAAGCTGGTCGAGCGCTGGACCTACACCGCAGGGGATCTGCTCGAGAGTCACATCAATGCGCGGAACGGCGTGACCGTCAATGCGTGGGTCGGCGCACTGCTGGAGTCATCGTACGACGGGACGACTGGCGTCCTGACCGAGCTCTTCTATGGGCCGTACGCGCAGACCAGCGAGGTCAAGATCAACGGCGTCACGATGCAGAAGGCGTTCTTCACGGGGAGCAACGCGCTCTACCCCGATAGCGTTCGGAGCGACACGGCGCACGTGACGAAATTCACCTGGGACTCGCGCGGGCGTCCGCTGACCGTGCGCCCGTCGTCGACCGAGCTAAGCACGATCGCGTATGAGTCGACCGGGTTCCTGAACACGCAGTCGGTGACGGTGGCGGTCACGGGCGAGTCGAACAAGGTCACCAGCTTCACGTACAACAGTCGCGGACTCATGCAGACCACGACCGACCCGACGAGTCGAACGAGCACCGTCTACCGCGACGTGATGAACCGCGATTCGGTGCAGATCGGGTCGCAGGGAGACACCTCGCGATGGACCTACAACGGTGCCAACCGGACGGTCACGTTCCGTGACGCGCTGACCAACGAGACCAAGACGAAGTTCAACCTGATCGGCTGGCCAATCGAGCGCACGGATCCGCGCACCAAGGTGGACCGCTTCGCCTACGACAGCCTGGGGAACTTGATCACGACCGTGACGCGGAAGGGCGCGACGATCTCCTTCGCGTACGATGCGCTCGGCCGCATGCTGAAGCAGAAGTGGAGCACCGACTCCATCCTCGTCGCCTACGACACCGCTGGACGCTGGGTCGCATTCAAGAATGCGGAGAGCACCGACACGCTTTACACCGACGCCAAGGGCCGCCCCATCCAATCCGTCACTGTGCGCGGGACGCAGCGGTTCACGGTCGCGTACGGGTACACAGACGACGGCACCCTCTATCGCCGCGCGGTGACCGCCGGAGGCGGGAGCAGTCCGGTGAGCTGGGGCCCGGACACGGTCATCACGGGGACGGACGCCGCGCTGCGGCTCAACTATCTCGTGCCGCACGGTAGCGGGGCGACCGGGATCACCTACGACCGGCAGGAGCGGGTCGCGCAGATCATGCTCCCGACGCACGTCTCGCCCTCCGCGCGCGTGAAACGGCAACTGACGTACAGCGCCGGCGGGCGGGTGACGCTCGAGAAGTACCTGAACGCGAGCACGCTGACCCGCGCCTACCCGCAGTACGACGCCCTCGGCCGGCTCCTCGAGATCGCGGACTCGGCGTCTCCCGCGACCAAGCATCGACTGTTCACCTACGACGCGCGCGGGCGGCTCGCCTCGTACGCGGATGTCGAGCGCTCGACGTACTGGTACTGCGACAATCCGTGGGATGAACTCGAGTGCGAGATGTACGGGTACTGGGTGAACGACGAGAGTACGATCCGGTCGGCGTCGTACACCTATGACCGTCTCGGAAATCGCACGGACCTGAGCGGGCTCACGGCGATCGGGAATCGGCTCGTGCGGTTCGATGGGGATTCGATGACGTACGATGACGGGGGGTTCCTCACCCGGCGGTGGAAGATCGCGGGGGGAACGGACCGCCGGTACTATTGGAATGTGATCGGGCAACTGGATAGCGTGCGCGTCGTGGGAGGTGCGCTCACCAGCTATGGGTACGACGGGTTGGGGCGGCGCGTGCGGAAGACGGTCGATGGGGTGGCTACGCGCTATCTGCTCGACGGCGATCACGTCATCACGGAGCTCGCGTCGACGAATCAGGTGGCGGCGCACTACACGTACTATCCCGGTGTTGATCAGCCGCATTCCATGCGTCGCGACGGAAGTACATACTACTTCGCGTACGATCTAAGCGGGCAGGTCACGGCTCTGCTCAACAGCGGCGGGACGGTCGTTCGCACGTACATTCACTCGCCGCTTGGCGGGCCGATCGCGGAAACCGGGTCCGTTCAGAACTCGAGCAGGTCCGATGGGCGCGCGTGGGATGCAGAGTCGGGGTTGTATTACAATCGCGCGCGGTTCTACGAGCCCGCCGCAGGTCGCTTCATCTCAGAGGACCCGATAGGACTCGCCGGTGGCGTGAACCCATATCAGTACGCTGTCGGTGATCCGGTGAACCTCTCCGATCCTTCTGGGCTCAAAGTCTGCCTCGACCGCGGAGAGACCATGAGCAAAGGCGACTGGTTGGAGATGATCGAAACGATCGAAGAGGCGACGAATACGAAGACATGGTGGAAGGAAGGGTGCTTGGTGGGGTTCATGCCTAGGGCGCGCAATCCACGGGACTTCCATGGTCTACAGGACGTGTTGTCGCAGCTGCACCACAGCAAGCGTGTCTTCACCCTCGAGTTCCTCTACGACCCCGCGACTTCGCACTCGCCTCAGCATGGCACCTATCGAGTATCCGTGAGTACACTCAGCGGTCGTCACGAATGGGCCTTAGGCTCCCGTTATGGTCTATGCGCGGGCGAAGCGCGCGCTTTCACTCTGCCGCATGTGATGGCACACGAACTCATTCACGCAGCCTATGTGGTGGAGAATGGACGCCGCATTCCGCTGCATCTGAAGGACTACTATGAGGAGCGGGCCGTCCTCCTTGGCGACAATCCCTACTTTCGAGGTCGGCATGAGCTGAGTGCAGGAGAAGGCTCGGCGCCGCAGAGGTGCACGTACTGACGACCGCACGTCGCACCGGATGACCGTCAGATGCCCATCGCGCGCGCTGATCGGCTCGGGTAATAGCGCGCTCACTGAAGAGCGAGAGGGCGCCAAGATTCGGAAGCGCGTTCGGCAAGCATCCCTCGACCGGAGAAACCACCATGTCTCGACAGATCGGTTCGCTCGTGTGGAGCGGCATGCGACGCGGCAGCGTTCGCGGCATTTTCGCGCTGTTGATCGGCTTCAGCGGCTGCCGCGAACGGCCAGACGCCGCGTTGCTCCGCGTGGATAAGCTCGTCCCCGGGACGCTGGGGATTCCCGCGTGCGACTCGACTGCCAGTGCTCCCGCTAGCTGGCCGCGGTTTGCGTTCGCCAGCGGAGAGTTCGAGATCTCCCTCCCTCCCGGCGCTGTAGTCAATCCCGAGCTCGGGGACCGATGGACTGCACCAGGTCAGGTTTGGGTTGGCGCCTTCGTGATTTCGGATGCGCTCGACAGGACGACCACTCGCGCGAGTCAACTCCGTGATTCACGGCGCGAGAGAGGGTGGTGTGTGGCCCGAACTGGCTTGGGCGCGTCCACCGCAGAGGTCTGGGAGGGGGACTGGCATCCGGCGGGGGTCCGCGTATGGGGGACCGCGCTCTGGTACTTGCCGGATGCTCGCGAGCTGGAAGTGCGCATCCAGGCTCCCGTCGGTTCCGACCCGGCGATTCACCGGACGATTCTCGCCAGCGTCCGTCGAATGCCTCGGCGCCGTGACGGGCCAGGTGAGCGTGCGGTTCCGCCCTCGAGCGACGACTGAATAGGCCCGGAATTGCCGGAGCCTTCACAGCCTGAACGCCTGGAACCATGTATTACCGAAGTTGCGCTGGAAATGCCACGGAGTTGCCCCGGAAGTACGCAAGCGCGCCATGCGACTGGATCACATCGAGTCCGATTGAGGGTCCCCCCGCCACTCCCTCCAGCTGACGCTTGACTCCTGGGCCCCATCGGTCGTCTTCGAGGCGACCAAGGAGCTCAGATGAAGAAGGCCCGATTCACGACCGAGCAAATCATCGCGACTCTAGATGAACATGTCCGTGTATCCACTGTCGCCGAGAGTGCTCTCCCGCGACGAGATGTTTGCATATGCCTTCGGCTGGAACTACCTCTTGACGCTGACCCCTGAAGAATGGAGGCAGAGTATGTTTGCACCTTACCTCGATCTCTATCGCAGTAATCCACGAGCTGGGCTTGGGCTCTTCTGCTGGAAAGAGTGGCTCCAAGCGAATGCAGAAAAGGTTGGCTACTCGTGCTGAGTCGCGTCAGAGCCATTGCCGCGGGAGCCGGCCTCGCAGCTCTCGCAGGCCTCGTGTCCTCATGTGCGACCGAGCGTGACAGCTCGCGCCCCTCGATGCCAGCCGCCGCAGACAGTGCGCGGCTGCTCCGCGCCCTGCATGCCGAGCTCCGAGGGCTCGCCTCGAATCCGGACTTCAACATCGAGTTTGACTCGACGCGAGTCGAAGTCTTGCCAGGGGTGCGGTCCAGAGTGGTTCAAGGGCTCACCTATCACTGGGCCGTCCTGCTCTATCCGGACAGCATTCAGTCGGACGTTGGGGGCATCAGGGGGCTGGTGGCAACGCGCGACACGCTGATTCAGGCGTTGCGCCATGCCGCGGACTGGTCCGACATTGCGAAGGGATGGGAGCCGAACTCGCGCGAGGCGGCGGCATGGGCCTGCGCCGAGCTCTCTCAGGTGCACTATCGCAGGGGACCGCGTTTCAGCGCGGCCGTCTTCGGGCTCGACACCATCCGGCATCACTTTCCTGTCGAGATGTACTCACCTGAGGCGATCGCGTATCTGGCCCGGACGCTGCCCGACACACTCATCGTCGAAGACCCTAAGTTCCCGTCGAGTCTTCGTCGCGTTCGACTCTGGCTGGTCCATCCCGGCTTCGGATCCCTCGCGGATGAGGTCGTGTGCGAGTTACCGTCCCCAATGTCGTCAGCGGGCACTTCCGCGAGTATCGTCATCATCAGATCGTTGCCGAGACCCCGCTTCCCTTTCGACACCATCTGGCCAAAGCGGTCGCGCTGAGACGAACTCATTTCATCTTGATCGCTCAGGGTAGCGGGGACACTAAGTACTGAAATCGGAACAAAATCTCCGGCGAACTCCGGGAGGTTCATTCGCCGCGTGTGCAAGTATTCCGCCCACCGGCGTCTCCTTGGCGAACCCAACCGGGAGACCCCGTGTACCGCAGTATCATGAGCACCCTCGCCGCCCGCGCGCTGATCGCACTGCCGTTCCTCGCCTCGTCCCTCGCCGCACAGACACCGGTCGACGTCGAGCGAGGCCCCGAGTGCGGCGTGCGCATGTGCGTCCGCGCCCCCTGCCCCCAGCCGCCGCCCTGCACCACCCGCGGCGTCGAGCGCACCTCGCGCGAGGTCCGCGTGACCCTCGACGGTC
This sequence comes from Gemmatimonadota bacterium, assembly GCA_043748515.1. Taxonomy (GTDB): domain Bacteria; phylum Gemmatimonadota; class Gemmatimonadetes; order Gemmatimonadales; family Gemmatimonadaceae; genus Pseudogemmatithrix. The sequence continues at coordinate 5,368 of JAYTNC010000072.1, forward strand.
GCGTACTCCGCTACGAGGTCACCGAGCAGTGGACCAACCATGGTCGCGCGATCGGCGAGGCCGACTACGTGCTGCCGCTCCCCAAGGGCGCGGCCTTCGAGGACCTCGCGCTCGAGATCGACGGCGAGATGGTCACCGGCGAGGCCCTCGGCGCCGGCGAAGCGCGTCGCATCTATGAAGAGATCGTCCGCCAGCGTCGCGATCCCGCCCTCGTGGAGTGGATGGGACTCGGCGTGCTGCGCACCAGGATCTTCCCGATTCAGCCCGGCGAGACGCGCACCGTGAAGGTGCGCTTCCGCGCGGTCGCCGAACGCGAGGGCGACGCGTTGCGCGTCGACGTGCCCGCGCCGCGTGGTCAAGGGACGAACAGCGGCACCGCGCTCTCGCTGCGCTGGCCCGCCGGCGAAGCCTTCGGCGAGGCCTGGTCGCCCACGCACCGCGTGGTCGTCGCGCGCGACGGCGAACGCCGCATCGCGCGCGTGATGGACGCCAACGGCACCGTCACCATGCTGATCCCCGTGCGCGACAACGATCGCGCGGCGATCTCGATCCTCACGCACGCGCCGCAGGGCGAAGACGGCTACGCGCTCATCACGCTCACGCCGCCCGTGCTGGTGAGCCGCGCGACCGCGCGCGACGTGACCTTCGTGATCGACGTCTCGGGATCGATGGCCGGCGAGAAGCTCGTGCAGGCCAAGGCCGCCGGCCGTCAGCTGCTGGGCTCGCTCGGTCGCGAGGATCGTTTCAGGATCATCGCGTTCTCGAACGACGTCGATGAGTTCCGTGACGGCTGGACCGTGGCGACCGCGGCCGAACGCGCGCGCGCCGAGTCCTGGCTTTCGGAACTGCGCGCGGTGGGCGGCACCAACATCGCCGGCGCGCTCGAGAGCGCGCTCGAGGCGGACGAAGCGCGCGGGCGGCTCTCGCTCGTGCTCTTCCTCACCGACGGTGCGCCCACGGTGGGCGAACGGCGCGCCGAACGTCTCGCCGCGCGCGCCGGAGAGTTGCGCGGTCAGCGCCGTGTCTTCACCTTCGGCCTCGGCGGCGACGTGAATGCGTCGCTGCTCGAACAGGTCGCGCTCGACGGCGCAGGCACCGCGCACTTCGTGCGGCCGGAGGAGGATGTGGAACGCGTGGTGGGCGTGGTGGCGCAGCGACTGACGCGTCCCGTGGCGACGAACCTCCGGGTCCGTGCGTCGGGCGTGCAGCTGCATGCGGTCCAGCCCACGGGGCGTCTCGATCTCTTCGCTGGCCAGGAGCTCACCGTGCTCGCGCGCTACCGTCGCGGCGCGGCACCGGCCGTGTTCGGTCAGGGCAACAGCGGGCGCATCACGATCACCGGCGACACGCCCGACGGTCCCGTGACCTGGGTGTCGCAGGCGCAGTTCCCGGCGCGCCGCACCGCCGATGCGTTCGTCGGCCGGCTCTGGGCCACGCAGCGCGTGGGGTGGCTGAGCGCGGAGCGTCGCAAGAACGGCTCATCGACAGAGCTCGACAGCGAGATGAAGGAGCTCGGCGAGAAGTGGGGCATTCCCACGGAGCTCACGTCGTACCTCGTGCTCGAGCCCGGGATGCAGGTGCCGCGCCGCGCGAACGCGACGCGGGTGCTCGACTCGCCAAACTCGATATCGAGTGTCACCCCGCAGTCCGGCAGCGCTGGCGGCACGAGGGGAGTGGCCGGTGGTGTGGCGAGCGGCGCGGCTGCGCCGAGCGCCGTGGCGGCGGAGCGTCGCGAGAGCGAGTTCGATCGCGCGAAGCAGGCCGCGACCATGCGCGAGTCGCGCTCGATGGCCGACGTGGGCGCGGCGAACGATGCGACGTCGCGTCGCACCGCCACGCGCAACTTCACGCTCGTCGACAGCACCTGGGTCGATGCGCGGCCGGCGGCGACGGGTGCGCGCGTGGTGACGGTGAAGCCCTTCACGCCCGCGTACTTCAACCTGATGGAGCGCATCGCCGAGTTGCGCGAGGTATTCGGTGTGGGCGAGCGGATGGAGATCCACGGACGTGCGGTGACGATCCGCCTCGCGGCGGACGGCGTCGCCCGGTTCGACGAGGCCGCGCTCGCGGCCGTCACCCGCGACTGGTAGGGCGCGTGGACCAGGCCGAACGTCTCTTTCGCGAGTATCACGCCACGCTCGTTCGCTACCTCACCCGTCGGCTGGGTGATCGCGACTGGGCGGAGGAGGTGGCACAGGAGACGTTCGTCCGGGCCCTGCGTCAGGACACGATCGTGAACGAGCGCAGCTGGGTCTTCGCGGTGGCGCACAACCTGGTGCGCGACGGAGCGCGGCGCGATGCGCGGAACCGTCGGCACCTCGAACTGCTCGCCGCGGAATCGCGTGAGGATCAGGTGGAGAGCGTGGATCTCACGCTCGAGCGCGCGCAGAGCGCGGCCTTCGCACGGAAGGCGCTCGACGGCCTCACCGAGCGCGACCGGCAGGCGCTGCTGCTCAAGGAAGAGGGGCTCGACTACGGCGAGATCGCCGAGATCCTGCAGATCGAGAAGAGTTCGGTGGGCACGACACTGTCGCGGGCGCGGAAGCGTCTCGCCGAGTCATATGAGGCGCTGGTGGCTGCGCGCC
>JAYTNC010000073.1:0-5242 GCA_043748515.1 Gemmatimonadota bacterium
GCTCGCCGGCATCGTCTTCTCGCTCGGATTGCTGCTTGTGGTGGTGGCCGGGGCCGAGCTCTTCACGGGCAACAATCTCCTCGTGATGGCGTGGGCCGACGGCAAGCTCGGCACCGGCGAACTGCTGCGGAACTGGGGTGTGGTGCTGCTCGCGAACACCGTGGGCGCGGTCGGGCTCGCCGTGATGGTCGTGCTCTCCGGGCATCTCGCGATGAACGACTTCGCCGTCGGCGAGGCGTACCTGCGGATCGCCGAAGCGAAGACGTCGATGCCGTTCGGGCGCGCCTTCGTGAGCGGCATCCTCTGCAACGCGCTCGTCTGTCTTGCGGTGTGGATGGCGACCGCCGGCCGCAGCGTCGTCGACAAGGCGGTCGCGATCGTATTCCCCGTGTCGGCGTTCGTGGCGGCGGGGTTCGAGCACAGCGTGGCGAACCTCTACCTGATCCCGACGGCGATGCTGTTCAAGTGGACGGGCGCGACGTCGGTGGCGGCGGAGCATGTCACCGTCACTGGGCTGTTCGCGAATCTCGTCCCGGTGGTGCTCGGCAACATCGTCGGTGGCGGCGTGTTCGTCGCGTTCATCTATCACGTGATCTACCGGCGCGGCCGGACGGCGTGACCGCCGCGCCCGCGATCCGCCTCGGCGCGCAGGGCTGGAACTATCCGGCCTGGGTGGGGCCCTTCTATCCCGAGCGCACGCGCGCGATCGACTTCCTGAGCGTCTATGCGCGCGCGTTCGACACGGTCGAGGTCGATTCGACCTTCTATGCCGTGCCCGCGGCGAAGACCGTGCGCGGCTGGCACGACCGCACGCCCGACCACTTCACCTTCGCGCTCAAGCTGCCGCAGGAGATCACGCACGAGCTGCGGTTCGTGGAGGCCCAGCAGGTCGCGCAGCGCTTCTTCGACGTGGCGCGCGAACTCGGGCCCAAGCTGGGACCCGTCCTGATCCAATGCGGTCCCGACTTCGCGCCGGCGGAGATCGATGCGCTCGCGGAGTTCCTCTTCACGCTGCCAAGCGACATCGCCTTCGCGATCGAGTTCCGGCAGAAGGGGTGGATCAACGAGGAGACGCACGCGCTGCTCGCGTCGCGAAACGTCGCGCTCGCGCTGGTGGATGCGCGGTGGATCCCGCGGAAGTGGATGCTCAAGCTCGCCGAGCGGCCGACGGCGACGCATGCGTACGTGCGGTGGATGGGGCCGGACCGGTCGATCGTCGATTACTCGCACGTGCAGGTGGACCGCACGGCGGAGATCGAGTCGTGGGCGGCGATTCTTCCTTCACTGGCCGAGTCGGTGAAGGTTTACGGGTATGTGAACAACCATTTCAGCGGGCACAGTCCGGCGAACATCAGGGAGCTGCAACGCAAGCTGGGCCAGGTCCCGAAGGACCCGGCCCAGTTGGGGGAGCAGTTGGGGTTGTTCTGAAGAGGCGCTAGAAGGTGCCGCACTGGCCCGTGACACTTCCGGGTCCGGATTTCGTGCCGCTCATTACGCAGGTACCCTGAACGTTGATGGTTCCGCTGAGGGCGCTGAAGTTGCCGGACATCAGGATCCGCGAGCGGAGATTGCTGACGCCGCTGCCCGCGGTCTTTCGGATCGTTCCGCCGGCATCGATGGTGAACACGACGTTCGGTGGCGTCGCGCTGCCAAGTGCGAAGAGTTCGCGCGGCGTAATGATTCCGTGCTGGATATCGAAGACGCCCCCCGAGCGGACGCGCATCGAGGCGTAGGGGATGCCATTCAACGTGTCTTGTCCGAATGTCATGTCGTAGTCACCCCACGTGGCGGTGCCCTCGACATCGACAGTCCAACCGTTCATGCCTCGCAACGTCAGATTACCAGTGGTCGGCCGCACGCTGAAGGTACCCGTGCCGACGATGTTGCCAGCATTCAGCACGAAAGCGCCTCGAATGCCGAGCACGCCGCTGCCCCGGAAGAATCAACCCCCAAGGTAAGCACCGCGAGTCACGAACATCGTGTCGGCGCTCTCGAACCAAGTGTTGCCGTTCTGCACTGTGAGCGAGTCGATGTCCAAGCCGCCTTGGATGCGCGTGGTGTCCGCCGAGTTGATGCGAAGCCTTCCCAGACCGCTCACGCTCGACGTCGGTCCGAATATGTGATTCCCCGCGTCGGCGCTGATGCCACCGGACTGAAGTGTCATGACGCCACCGGCCGCGATGGTGATCGGCGCGCTCGCGACGGTGTTCCCTCCGTTGACCAGCGCCGCGTTGGCCAAGATCGACACCGTGCCACCAATGTGCGTCAGCGAGTTCCGCAGGTCGAGCGAGTCATCCACGATCTCGATCGTTCCCGTGTTGGTGATCGGCCAGTCGACGCGGACGAGCCCGGCCGACCCCGCCTTCCGCAGAGTGCCGCCGTTCACGAGGTTCACGAGACCGTTGCCTGAGAAGTACGACGTGGTAGCGATGAGACCGAGCGTGCCGGTGGACTCGACCTCGATGGTCGGCGTGCCGACGGCGGCGAAACCGGCTCCACCGAGGCTCGCGTTGCCGCCGACCCGAACCGGGCGTCCGTTGAGCGTTACCGCGCCTGATGTTGCGATGTCGGCCGTACCCCCGGCTTGCACGTTCATGGTGCCGGCCCCCGCGAGGGTGCCGCCGTTCCAGTTGAGGAAGCCGCCGAAGTTGACGTCGCCGGCGCCGGCGAGCACCGACCCGCTGGTGATGTTCAAGGTCGTGCCCGCCGGCATGGCCGAGAGGCTCGAGACTGTCAACGTCTGTCCGAACGAATGGTTGAGCGTGAGAGCCGCCGATGCCCCGACGATCAGCTTGGCCACGGTCGTGCTGACATTGAGATCGACGACGTAGGGATTGCCCGCGCCGGCGGCCACGGAGCCGTTGATTGAGACGCTGTCGGTCGCGATCGGCAGGCGCGATAGGCTCCAGTTGCCGGGATTGTTCCACTGGTTGCTCGAGGCACCGGTCCAGATGATGTTCGCGAGCGCGACGGTCGCCGTCGCGGTGAACGTCACCTGCGTCAGCCCCGCCGCGTCGGCGCTCACCGACTGCGTCCCGATGTTCGCGCCCAGCGTCCACGAGTTGCGCGCGATGCCTGCGACATTGGTGATGCCGGACGCGACGGCGAGACTGCCGCCACCCGCCTGCACCGTCCACACCACCGTCGCCCCGGCGATCGGGTTGCCGAACGCGTCCACGATGCGCGCGCCGATCGAGTTGGGAAGCAGCTGCAGGGCGCCGCCGGTCTGGCCGTTGCCTTCGAGCACCGTGAGCGCAGCCGGTGCGCCGACGGTCATCGTGAAGAACGTCGTGATCTCGTCGTTCAGCCCCGCCGACGTGAAGCGCAGGCGATACAGGCCCGGACGGTCGAGACGCAGGTCCGCGAAGCTCGCGACGCCCGCCACGGCGGCCTGCGTGAGCGTGCCCGCCAGCAGCGCGCCCACGGTGCCGCTGTCGACTGCGACGGTGACGTTGCCGGTGAACGCGAGCACGGCGTTCCCGCCCAGGTCGCGCGCGGTGACGCCGGTCGCGCCGATCGGTGCGTCGACGCTGCCCCCCGTGGGCGATGCGCCGAGTGTGAGGTTCGCCGCGGCGCCCACGGCGGCGGTGATGTTGAACGTGAAGCCGGTGAGCCCGGTGGTGCTGACGAGGAACTGGATCGGGCCCGCGGTCTCGGGCATGCTCGGCGTGATCGACGCGATGCCTTGCGCGTTCGTCACGACCGTGTCCACCGCGAGCGTGTCGATGCCGCGCGTGGCGGTGAAGAGCACCGTGACGCCGGCGATCGGGTTGAGATACGTGTCGGTCAGGCGCGCCCGCAGCGGATTCGCGAGCGTCGTGAGGATCGCGGCCGTCTGTCCGTTGCCGGAGTTCGCGCCGTCGGGGCCGAGGATCGCCGCGGCCGCGGGCGTGACGACGAATGCCGAGCCGATCGCATTGGAGAGCCCGGGCGCAGTGAAGCGGAGAGAGTAGGTGCCCGCCGCCTCGAGGAAGGCGCCGCTGAACGTCGCGACACCGCCGATCGCCGTGGCCGCCGCCGAGTCGAACGGCACCGACGCGGTGTCGACGTACGCGCGCACGATGCCGTTGAATCCGGTCGCGACGTTGCCGGCGGCGTCACGTGCTTGGACGACGACGTTGGGGAAGGCGATGCCGGCGACCTGCGGACCGAGCGGCGTCGACGTCATCACGAGCTGCGTCGCCGCGCCGGCGATCGCGGTCGCCGTCGCCACGACCTGCACCGCGGGTGCGGCGGCGACCGTCGCCGTGATGCTCTGCAGGCCGAGCGGCGAGCCGAGTGTCCACGCGGTGCGGAGTTGGCCGATCGCGTTCGTACTGCCGGTGCTCGGTGCCAGCACGCCGCCGCCCGAGGTCACGGCGATCCCGAGGAGCGTACCCGGAACGCCGTTACCGAACGTATCGGTCACACGGAACGTGACCGAATCCGTCAGCGTCGTCGAGACCGCGCCCGTCTGCGCGTTGCCCGCGACCACGGCGATGTTCGCCGCCGCGCCCGGCGTCACCGTGATGGTCGGGTGGATCACGTCCGCGAGACCGATCGCGTTGAAGCGCAGCGTGTAGTCACCGGCCGCCTCGAACGTCTGGCCGGAGAAGGTCGCCACGCCGTTGACCGCCGTCACCGACACCGAGTCGGTGTCCGGTCCACTCGGACCCGTCAACACTCGGCCGTTCACGACGCCGTTGAACGTCGTCGCCACGTTGCCGCTGGCATCGCGTGCCTCGACGACGAGGTCGGGGATCGTCGCGCCCGACACCTGTGAACCGATCGTGTTCACGAGCGCGAGCGCGACCGCCGCGCCCGGCGTCGCCGTCGCGGTAGCCACGGCCTGCGCCGTCGGCGCGGTGGTGATCGTCGCGGTGATGCTCTGCGCCCCGAGCAGCGTGCCGAGCGTCCACGCCGTCGCGAACCGGCCGGCCGCATCGGTGATGCCGCCCACGGCCGACACGCTGCCGCCGCCGACCGTGATCGACACCGTCACCGGTGCGCCGGTGGCGAAGTTGCCGAACTGGTCGGTCACGCGGAACGCGATCGAATCGGTGAGCGGAGCGAGTACGGCCGCGGTCTGCGCGTTGCCGCTGAGCAGGGCGATCTGCGCCGGCGCCGCTGCGCCGATGCTGAAGGCCGCGCTGTTCACGCCGGCGAGCCCCGGCGAAGTGGCCGCGAGCACCCAGCTGCTCGCGCCGAAATTCACCGTAAGGTCGGCGAACGTCGCGACACCGGCGACCGCGTTCACGGTCGT
>JAYTNC010000074.1:0-1997 GCA_043748515.1 Gemmatimonadota bacterium
GGCGCGAGCAGCCGGCCCAGCGCCGGCTGCAGCTGCAGCGTCGGGAAGTACGAGCCCGAGACCATCATCCCCTGACCGGTGGCGGGCTCGTTGTTCACCGCGAGACTCGCGCCGAAGCCGCGATGCGCGGCGAGGCCCGTCAGGACCGTCTGCGCCTTCTCGATGTCGCGGAACATCTGATACGAGAAGACGACGTCGCAGTCGCCCGCCTGCGTGCACGACTGCGAGCCGGGCTTCGGGCCGGGCGCGCCGAGGTTCACGAGCTCGTGCGGCGCCGGGACCGGGAGCGGGTTCAACAGGATCTGGTCGAACAACGAGAAGATCGCCGAGTTCGCGCCGATGCCGAGTCCGAGCGAGAGGACCGCGATCGTCGTGACGAACGGGGTCTTGAGCAGCATGCGCGCGGCGAGCTTCAGGTTCTGCATCCGGGAGGCGGGATCGGGGTGGCGGCGGAACACGGGCCTGTCGGCTTCGACAGCGCGAAAGACCGAATGGTTTGGCCCCTGCCCCGACTACCGACCGCCCCCCTCCGCGGTTTCAGCGCCGTTCACGGCGCCTTCGTGACCGCAGTCTCCGGATCGCGCTCGACGAGGATCGAATAGTCGGTCGCGAGCACCGCGACCGCGCCGACCGCGGCCCAGAACGGCAGCAACGCCGCACCGGCGAGCCCCGCGTTGAGCGGCATGTCGAGCAGCGTGCGCCCATCGGGATTCTTGAGGACGACGCGACGAACGTTCCCCTCATGGATGAGCTCCTTCATCTTCGTCATGAGCTTGGCGCCGGTGACCTTGATCTCTTCCATATGACGGCCTTGCCGCACGGGGCGGCGGAGTGGGGTGCTTCAACTCTACGGCGGCGAGGGGCGCGCGGTGTCAGGCCCTGACGAATGTCGTACCTTTTGCCGGCCCGCCACACCTCACGGAGCCCAGCATGCCTCGGCAGTCGTCCCTCGCCCGCACCTCCCGCTTCGCGGTGCTGCTCACCCTGACCACGCTCGCCTCGCCCACCGCGTTGCTGACCGCGCCGCTCGGAGCGCAGACGCCCGCTGCCGCGCGACCGGCCGCCCGCAACCCGCTCCCTCTCGAGGCCGCCCGACACGCCCGCTTCAGCACGTCGCAGGGCTCCTGGATGTCGGTCGACGTGAGCCCCGACGGCCGCACGATCGTCTTCGACCTCCTCGGCGACCTCTACACGTTGCCCGTGGGCGGCGGCACCGCGACGCGACTCACGAGCGGCATGGCCCACGACGCGCAGCCGCGCTGGAGCCCCGACGGCAAGCGCATCGCCTACCTCTCCGACCGAAGCGGCGCCGACAACATCTGGATCATCTCGGCCGACGCCAAGGACACCGTCCAGCTCTCCAAGACGACCGACGAGTCGTACATCTCGCCCGAGTGGACGCCCGACGGCAAGTACATCGCCGTCACACGCTCGGTCACCGGCGGCCCCAAGCTCTTCCTCTACCACGTCGACGGCGGCGCCGGCATCCAGCTGGTCCGCGATCCGGCCGGCCAGTCAACGCTCGGCGCGGCCTTCTCGCCCGATGGCCGCACCGTCTGGTATGCGACGCGCGCCGGCGCCTGGCAGTACAACGCGATCTTCCCGCAGTTCCAGCTCGTCGCGTACGACCGCGAGGAGGGCACGCGCACGACGATGACCGCGCGGTATGGCTCCGCCTTCCGTCCCGCCGTGTCGCCCGACGGCAAGTGGCTCGCCTACGGCAGTCGCTTCGACGAGAAGACGGGCCTCCGCCTGCGCGACCTCGCAACCGGCGACGAACGCTGGATCGCGTACCCGATCCAGCGCGACAACATGGAAGCGCAGATCGAGACCGACGCGCTCCCCGGTTACGACTTCACGCCCGACGGCAAGGCGATCGTCATCAGCTACGGCGGTGAGATCTGGCGCGTGCCGGTCGACGGCAGCGTAGCCGCGAAGATCCCCTTCACCGCCGACGTCGACCTTGCGATCGGCCCCGAGGTGAAGTTCCAGTATCC
>JAYTNC010000075.1:0-2851 GCA_043748515.1 Gemmatimonadota bacterium
CTCGGCGCATGGCAGGGTTGGCGCGCGGAGGATCCCGCGGCGCGCCTCACGGACCGGCTCGGGATCATCTTCGTCGCGATCCCCGACTTCGTCCTCGCACTGCTGCTCGTCATGGGCCCGGCCCTCGCATGGCGTGTCTTCCCCGTGGGCCGCATGCGCACCGAGTTCGGTCCGGTCGGCGCCGCCGGCTTCACCGACCTGCTCTGGCACCTCGCGCTGCCGACCGTCGCGCTCGCGACGCCGCTGCTCTTCGTCGTCGCGCGCCTCCAGCGCGGCGCGATGCTCGGCGTGCGCGACGCCGAGTTCGTGCGCACCGCGCGTGCGAAGGGCGTCGGTGAGTTCGACGTCCTCACGCGGCACGCACTGCGCAACTCGCTCGTGCCCGTGCTCGCGTACGCCGGCGTCCATCTCTCGGCGCTCGTCGGCGGCACGGTGATCGTCGAGCAGATCTTCGACTGGCCCGGCATGGGGCGGCTGATGGTCTCGGCGGTGCACGCGCGCGACTATCCCCTGGTCGTCGGCGGCGTGCTCGTCGGCGCGGTGACCACCGTGCTCGGCACCATGCTCGCGGACCTCGCGCTCCTCTGGGCCGATCCTCGCCAGCGGAGCGCGCGGTGAGTCGCACCGGTCCACGCATCGCCGCGGCGACGCTCGTACTGCTCGTGCTGATGGCGCTCGGGGCGACGCAGATCGCGCCGTTCGACCCGCGCACGCAGTTCGCGCTCGACGAGTTCGTCTGGCAGGCGCCGAGCGCGGCCCATCTCCTCGGCACCGACTCCTCGGCGCGTGACGTGCTGAGCCGTTTGATCTTCGGCGCACGCGCCACGCTCGGCATCGCCGCGCTGGCCATGCTCGTCTCGATCACGCTCGGCACCCTCGTCGGCGCGACCGCGGCGGTCGCGCGGGGCACGGTCGACGCGGTGCTCATGCGCCTCACCGACACCTTCCTCGCGATCCCGCGCCTGCTCCTCCTCCTGCTCGTCGTCGCCACGCTCGGGCATCCCGGCGACGCGCTCTTCGCGATGATCCTTGGCGCGACGGGGTGGATGACCACGAGCCGGCTCGTGCGGCAGGAGACGCGGCGGCTGCTCGCCACCGATCATGTGCGGGGGGCGCGCGCGCTTGGCGTGCCCTCGAGTCGACTCGTGCTCCGCCACGTGCTCCCCGCACTCGCGCCGACGCTCGCGGTCGCCGCCACCTTCGCCTTCGCGGCGGCAGTGCCGCTCGAGGCGGGATTGTCGTTCCTCGGACTCGGCGTCGAGACCCCGGCCCCGAGTTGGGGGAACATCCTCACCGAGGCCGAGTCGCGCCCGCTGGAGCACTGGTGGCTGATCCTCTTCCCGACGCTCGCGATCGCGCTCACTGTGGTCGCCGCGAACACCGTGGCCGAGGCGATCGGCAGCGACGCGCGCGAAGGATCCTCCGCTCCCGACGACGGCGCGGCGCGGCCATGACGCACGGCTCGGCGCTCTCGACCCTGCTCCGCGTGCGCGGCCTCACTGTCACCGTTCGCGGAGCCGACCGTCCGCTGCTCGACGACGTCTCGTTCGATCTCGCGAGTGGGAGCTCGGTCGGGATCGTCGGGCCCTCGGGCGCCGGCAAGAGCACGCTCGCCCTCGCGCTGATGCAGTTGCTGCCGCGCGCCGCGACGATGGGCGCGCGCTCGGAGGTCCTTCTCAACGGAGAGGCGCTGCACCGCGCCGACCCGCACGCGCTCCGCCGACTCCGCGGCCGGCGCATCGCGATGATCTTCCAGGAACCCGCGCTCGCGCTCGACCCCGCGATGCGGATCGGCGAGCAGGTCGCCGAGTCGGCGCTCGCGCACGGCGTCGACGCCCGCACGGCGCGCGCGCGCGCGGTCGAGATGCTCGACAAGGTCGGATTCGCCGACGCGCCGCGCGCCGCGCTGCGATATCCGCACGAACTCTCGGGCGGCATGCGGCAGCGCGTGCTCATCGCTTCGGCGATGATGTTCGCGCCCGAGTTGATCATCGCCGACGAGCCGACGACCGCGCTCGATCCGACGATCCAGGCGCAGGTGCTCGACCTCATCGACCGGCTTCGCGCCGAGTCGGGTGCGACGCTGCTCCTGATCTCGCACGACCTCGCCGTCGTGGCCGAACGGTGTCCGCGCGTGATCGCGCTCGAGCGGGGGCGGCTGGTGCAGGACGCGACGGCCGACGAGGTGCTGCGCAATAGGCGAGGTGCGCGCCCCGCACTCGTCACACCGACCTCCGCGGCCGCGCGATCGCACCTCGGGGTGCCCGTACTGACGCCGCTGCTCGACGTGCGCGGCCTCTCCGTCACCTACGCCGCCGCCACGCTCGGGCGCTCGCGCGGAACCGACGTGCACGCGGTCACCGACATGTCGCTCTCGGTCGCGCGCGGCGAGGTCGTCGCGCTCGTCGGCGAGTCGGGGTGCGGCAAGTCGAGCACCGCCCACGCGATCCTCCGACTGGTCGAGCCTGCAGCCGGCAGCGTCACGCTCTGTGGCACCGACGTGCGCGCGCTCGGCCACGAGCCGCTGCGACAGCTGCGCCGCCGGATGCAGCTCGTCCCGCAGGACGCGGGCGCGTCGCTCACGCCGCACCTCACCTGCGGCGAACTCGTCGCCGAGGGACTCGAGGTGCACGGCATCGCGAGTGGCGGCGCGGCGCGCGCGCGCGCCGGCGCGCTCTTCGCCGAGCTCGGTCTGCCCGACCGCACCGCGCGCGCGCTCCCGCGCCAGCTCTCGAGCGGGGAACGCCAGCGCGTCGCGATCGCGCGCGCACTCGCCTGCGACCCCGAACTCCTCGTCTGCGACGAGCCGTTGGCCTCGGTCGACGAGCGCGCGCGCGCACAGGTCCTGGCC
>JAYTNC010000076.1:0-1943 GCA_043748515.1 Gemmatimonadota bacterium
AAGAACGGCCGAGGTGCGCATCGCCTGCGCGTCGGAGCCCGAGCCCGCCTCGGTGAGGCAGAAGGCGCCGACGAGTTCGCCGGTCGCGCAGCGCGGGAGCCACTGCTGCTTCTGCGCTTCGGTGCCGAAGAGGATGATCCCCTTGATGCCGATGCTCTGATGCGCGCCGAAGTAGACCGCGAGGGCCGCGTCGTGCGCGCCGATCTCGCCGAAGACGCGCGAGAAGACGAGCGTGGAGGCGCCGAATCCGCCGTACGCCTCCGGGATGTTGAGTCCCATGAGCCCGAGCTCGGCCATGCCGGTGCGCACATGATCCGGGAACTTGGCGTCGTGGTCGATCTGTGCCGGATCGAGGTTGTCGGCCGCCCAGCTGCGGAAGGCGTCGAGGATCTGCACGAGGGCTTCGCGGTCCTCCGCGCTTGGCACGGGGAACGGGAAGACGAGATCCTCGCGGATCTCGCCCTGGAAGACGCCGCGCGTGAAGGACGGGTTCTTGTCCGGGTCGGCGAGGTGCGGGGTGTTCGGAGAGGTGGCCATGGCTCGACGGGTGCGGGTGATGCCTCAAGATAAGCCACCGCTTGCGGTGTGCGCGCGTCCCGTCGAGGTTGCGGCATGCTCCAGCTGATGCGTTCCGCGGTCGCGCTCTCCCTCGCGACGGCCGTTGCCGGTCCCGCCGCCGCCCAAGGCCTGCTCGGCCGCACGGGGGCGGCCGCCCCCGCGCCCGCCGAGTCGGCGGTCGTCGTCGTGGTCGACTCGGCATCGCCGCGCGCCGCGCTCCAGGCGTTCCTCGCGGCGGCGCATGCCAACGACATCACGCGGGCCGCCGAGTACCTCGACCTCACCGCGCCGTCGGCCAAGGCGCGCGGGCCCGAGCTCGCGCGCCGGCTCACGGCGGTGCTCGACAGCCGGCTCTGGATCGACCTCGAGCGGCTCTCGCCGCTCGCGAGCGGCGACACGGACGACGGCCTTCCGCGCGATCGCGAGCTGATCGGGGAGGTCGAGGGGGCGGGGAAGCGGATGGTGCCGGTGCGTCTCGCGCGGAAGGTGCGCGACGGGACCGGCCATTGGGTGTTCGCGGCTTCGACCGTCGTGCAGATCGACTCGATGTTCCGGGCGCTGCCCGATCACTGGGTCCGGGAGCACCTGCCGCCCGCGCTCCGCAGCAACAGCCTCTTCGGGCTCCAGCGCTGGCAGTGGCTCGCGTTGCTGATCCTGCTGCCGCTCTCGGCGATGATCGGGTTCGTGCTGGCGCGCCCGGTGCAGTCGCTGCTCAAGCGACTGGTGAGCCACACCGCGACCGAGTTCGACGACGCCCTCGTCGATTCGGCGCGTGGACCGATCGTGCTGTTGGTCGGCGTGCTCGCGTCGCGGGTACTGCTGCGCTGGATCGCGTTGCCGGGACCGGCCGAGACCTTCGTGCTGGAGTTGCAGCGCGCGTTCATCGTCGTCGCCGCGTTCTGGATCCTGTTCCGCGTGATCGGCGCGCTGCAGGAGGTGCTGCCGACGACGACGTGGGGCTCATCGCATACCGCGCTCCGCTCGCTGATCCCGCTCGGCGCACGCATGGTGCGCCTGTTCGTGCTGCTGATCGGCCTGCTCACCGTCGTGGCGAGCTTCGGATATCCGGTCGCGACGATCCTCGCGGGCCTGGGCATCGGCGGCATCGCGATCGCGCTCGGCGCGCAGAAATCGCTCGAACATTTCTTCGGTTCGGTCTCGATCGGCATCGACCAGCCGTTCCGCGTGGGTGACTGGGTGATCGTCGACGGCGTCGAGGGCGAGGTGGAGGCGATCGGCCTGCGCTCCACGCGCATCCGCACGCTCGAGCGCACGCTGGTGAGCATCCCCAACGGGCGCCTCGCGGAGATCAAGACCGAGAACTACGGGCATCGCGACCGCATCAGGATGCGGACGACGGTCGCGCTCGAGTTCGGCACGACGGC
>JAYTNC010000077.1:0-4284 GCA_043748515.1 Gemmatimonadota bacterium
GCGGAGCTGCGCTTCGCGACCCGCTCCACCGGCACGTTCGCGCTCGGACTGCGCGCGGGCTTCGCGCAACCGCTGGGCCACGCGGCGACGCTGGCCGGCGAGCGCAGCGTGACCGGTGCCCCGCGCGAGTCCGCCGGCTCCTACCTGCGCCTATCGATCGGAAAGCCCATCGCTCGGCGACGCGAGATCATGAGCGCGCTCTCCACGGCGATGCTCACGATCATCACGCAGTGAACCCCTTCCTCCGCTCTCACTCACATCGCCGTCAAGGCACAGAGGTCACCATGCGCTCCCTCCTTCGCTCGATCGCCGCGTTCGCCCTCGTCACACTCTCGGGCTGCATGATGCTCATGAAGCCGCCCGCCGATCTCGACTTCGCCCGCACGCGCGTCAGCGAGAACGCGATCTTCCGTGCTACCATCAGGCCCGCCGGCGACTCGATCCCGCGCGGAAAGCTGCAGACGTGGACGCTGCACCTCGAGACCTCGGACGGATCGACGATCGACACGGCGACCATCACCGTCGACGGCGGGATGCCGCAGCACGGTCACGGGCTCCCGACCAAGCCGCTCGTGACGCGGCATCTCGGACAGGGCGACCACCGCGTCGAAGGCATGAAGTTCAACATGGGCGGGTGGTGGGTCGTGAAGTTCCGGGTCGCGTCCGCGGCCGGCACGGACACGGTCGTGTTCAATCTCAAGCTCTGAGATCGCGACCATGTCGACGACCCAGGCACTGCACGCCGCGAGCGCGATGATCGCCGTCGCCATCTCGCTCGGCCTTGGCATCGGCTCCGCACCCGTGTCGCGTTCGGCCGCGACGCTTGGCGCGCACTGGACGGTCGAGGAACGCGCGACGCTCCAGTCGCTCTCCCTCGCGTCGCTCGCTCCGCTCCCTGCCGATCCGTCGAACAGGTACGCCGACGTTCCCGCGGCCGCGCGGCTCGGGGCCCGGCTCTTCTTCGACACGCTGATGAGCGGCAACGGACGCGTCTCCTGCGCGACCTGCCACCAGCCCGAGCTGGGCTTCCAGGACGGCATCGCACTCGGCAAGGGTGTCGGCACGGCCGGCCGCCGGACCATGCCGATCGCGGGCACCGCTTACAGCCCGTGGCAGTTCTGGGACGGGAGGGCGGACAGTCAGTGGGCCCAGGCGCTCGGCCCGCTCGAGAGTGCGGTCGAACATGGTGGTACGCGCGTGCAGTACGCGCACGCCATGCGCGACCGGTATCGCCGTGAGTACAAGTCCGTGTTCGGCGCCGAGCCTGACGTGCAGGGCGACATCGATCGTGTGTACGCGAACATCGGCAAGGCGATCGCCGCATTCGAGCGGAAGGTCGTGTTCACTCCCGCGCGCTTCGACCGCTTCGTCGCGGCGGAACTCGGCGGACAGGTGCACACCGCGCAGAGCGCCTTTTCCGCGGACGAACGTGCGGGACTGCGTCTGTTCATCGGCAAGGCGCACTGCTCGACCTGTCACAACGGAGCGCTCTTCACCGACGATCACTTCCACAACACCGGTGTGCCGCAGTCGCTCGATGGCGCCCCGAACGACAGTGGTCGTGCGTCGGGCGTGGTCGCGGCGCGCGCGAGCGAGTTCAACTGCCTCGGCAAGTACAGCGACGCCAAGCCTGAGGAGTGCTCCGAGCTCCGCTTCGCGGTCACTGAAGGCGAAGAGTTGATGCGCGCCTTCAAGACGCCGTCGTTGCGCAACGTCGCGCGACGTGCGCCGTTCATGCATGGCGGGCAGGCCGCGTCGATCGGCGCGGCGCTCGCGCACTACGACCGCGCGCCGCGCGCGCCCGCCGGCCACAGCGAGCTGAAGCGACTGCGCCTCTCGGCCGCCGAGCTGAAGCAGATCGAGGCGTTCCTCCACACGCTGGACAGCCCGGTCGTATTCCCTCGCCTGGAGGATCGCTGACATGCCGATCGCACTGCGCCACCGCGACGAGTCGGTCCTGCCGTTCTCCGTCGTCAGCGGTCTGAGCGTCCATCGCGAGATCGATGCGACCATCATGGCCGGCATGCAGAAGCGCACTGTCGCGGAGATCCAGGACCGCTTCAGTGCGGGGCACCGCGCGTACGTCGCCAGCATGCGCGGCGTCCCGGCCGCCTGGGGGTGGATCGCGACGCGGTCAGCGACTATCGGTGAGCTGAAGGTCGCATTCTCCTTCTCGCGTGCGGAGCGGTACCTGTGGAACTTCGTCACGCTACCGGACTTCCGCGGTCGGGGGATCTATCCCCGCCTGCTCGAAGCGATCGTCGATGCCGAGCGAGCGGAGGCCGAGCGCTTCTGGATCGCATATGCTCCGGAGAACCACGCGTCCGGGGCTGGCATCCAGAAGGCGGGCTTCGCGATCGTCGCCGAGTTGTCGTTCGACGGCGACGGCACTCCTGTGGTCAAGGAGATGAGGGCTGGCGGCGGCGAGGCCGCGTCACGGTTGCTCGGCCTGCCCAGCACCACGCAGCCGATCGCCCAATGCTGGAAGTGCGCGCGGGGTCCGGCGCCGGCGGAGTCCGATTGCGCGTCCGGGAGCTGCTGCTGCGACTATCAGCGACCGGAGACGGCGTGCGCGGAGTGAGCCGCGGGGGCGGGGACACTCGCGGGGACACTCGCACTTGTGTCCCCTCCGCTCCGGCCGCACATTCGCGCGAGGCAACGCCGCGACCTTTCGCGCCCTGCCAGTCGAGTCACGACCCCTCTGACCGGAGCTCCCATGCCGCCGCTGCTCAGGACCATCCTCGCGTCGATCCTCGGCATCATCGTCGGCGGCGCCGTCAACGGGGCCCTCATCGTACTCGGCCCTTCATTGATCGCCCCGCCACCCGGCGTCGACATGTCGACCGCCGAGGGCCTCACGGCCGCGATGCCGCTCCTCACGGCGAAGCACTTCGTCTTCCCCTTCCTCGCCCACGCCCTCGGCACGCTTGCCGGCGCACTCACCGGTGCCCTGATCGCCACGTCGCATCGCACCATTGTCGCTTACGCGATCGGCATCGTCTACCTCTGCGGTGGCATCGCCGCGAGCTTCATGATCCCCGCGCCCCTCTGGTTCATCGCGCTCGATCTCGTGGCGGCCTACATCCCGATGGCGTGGCTCGGCCTGTCGCTCGCCGATCGCCTCAAGCCGGTGGCCGCGAAGTGAGCAGCGGATGGCGCGAAGAGACGCTGGCCCGCATGCGCGCGCTCATCATGCAGACGGGATCGTCTTCACCGGTGAGACGTACACCAAGGTCGTGAAGCTCACCTTCGCGTACGGGGCGAGCCTTCCCGACCCAGCGCGTTTGTTCAACGCCAGCCTCGAAGGCAACACACGACGGGCGATCGACATCCGCGAAGGCGAGAAGATCGACGCGCGCGCGTTCAAGGCGCTGGTGAAGGCCGCGGTCGCGCGCAACGTGGCGGCGCGCACGTACAGGCCTACATCGCCGCCATGCCCGAGTGGAAGCGCGACATCGGCGAGCGCCTCGACGCGCTGATCGTGAAGAACGTGCCCAAGGTGCGCAAAGCGGTGAAGTGGAACTCGCCCTTCTACGGCCTCGACGGCGAGGGGTGGTTCCTCGTCTTCCGCACCTTCACGCGCTACGTGCGCGTCACGTTCTTCCTGAAGCCGGTGCCGCCCGTCGGCAGCAAGGTGAAGGAGGTGCGCTACCTCGACATCCACGAGGACGAGTTCGACGAAGCGCGCATCGCGCGCTGGGTGAAGCAGGCTGCCAAGTTGCCTGGCCGGGATCCCTGATCACCCGCGCGGCCGCGTCGCATCAGCGTCGGAGCATCATCCCGATTCGGAATGCAGTGTGCCCGAAGTCGATCGTCGGCGACACGCCGGTGGTGGGATCGTCGATCTCGAGTTCACCCATCCCGAGCCCGAGCGACGCCTCGAGGCTCATTCCCGGCGAGAGGAAGTACTCGCCGCCGACCGAGAGCGTGCTCCCCATCCCGGAATAGAAGTTGCCGGTGAAGCTGCGGTCGGCGAACATCTCGCGCCAGCCGTAGGTCGCTTGCACCCAGGGGCGAATGTTCGAGGTGCGGTCGAGGAGGAAGTAGCGCAGACCGCCCTCCGCCTGGACGAGCCAGGTGTAACCGTTGGCGTAGATGCCCTCGCCGACGAGGTGGAGTCGCTCACTGAGTGCCAACCCGCCACGCAAGCCACCCACCGTGCCGAAGTCCGGCTCCTCGGCGACACCCGTGAAGTCTCCGCTGATCGGACCCATGAAGATGCCGACCGACCAGCTGGTCGTGCGAGAGAGCATCCCCTTCTTCGCCTCGAGCGTGTACGCGCCG
>JAYTNC010000078.1:0-2074 GCA_043748515.1 Gemmatimonadota bacterium
TGCACCGTGTGCCCGGCATTCGCGCCGCCCTGGTAGCGCACCACCCAGTCGGCGCGCTCGGCGAGCACATCCACGAGCTTCCCCTTCCCTTCATCGCCCCACTGCGCGCCGACGATGACGATGGTGCGGGTCTTGGCGTCGAACATCGGGTGGGGCTCCTGGCGGGACGGGTGATGAGACGTGCGGGACGGGCGGACACAAAAAACGCCCCGGCAGTCGGGGCGTTGGAGGAATTTACTCGACGGACCCGAGGCGGGCAACGCACGGGCCGAGCCGGATCGATGGACGGTGGGCCCTCGCCTCTCGTTCCCCTGGCGTCTTACGCGCTGTCCCGCGGCATCGCGACACAGAGCGGCGAGACCGGCTTCATTCCGTTCCGGGCTGCGAGCAGCAGCAGAACTGGGCACTGCGCCTGGGTGGTCAGGCCACTCACGAGTCCGGAGACCGCTCCGGTGGAGTAGCGCTCCGGCTCCTCGAGGCAGAGGAGCAGTGGCGCGTCCTCCGCGACCGCGGCGATGAGGTCGAGGATCGCCGAGCGCAGGACCGACGGCTGGGCGCGCTGACCTGAGGAGACGCGATCGATCGCATCGCGATGCTCGGGCAACACCCCGGCCGCGCCGGGCAGCTCCCAGAGCACCGCGGCGAGGTCGCGCTCGAGCGCGTACGGCAGGTAGTCTGGCCCACGAGTACGCACCTGCGCGATCCGCCCACCGCCCGACCGACACTCCTCGGCGAAGCCATCGATCGTCCGCCGCGGTGCCGCTGCGAGACTCTCCGACAACCAGGCGCTCACCGGGATGCCCTGCTGAGCGATCGCCCATAGTCCGGCGAGCCAGTGGACCGTGGGCCCAGCGACGTCCTGACGCGACCGCGCGTCCTCGTCCTCGATCGCCCGCGCGAGCTCGTCCTTCTCGCGCTCACGGTCCAGGCTGGGGCGCACCGCGCTCGACCTCACCTGAGCGCACCAGGCGGCGAAGGCTCGGCTGCGGATGAGCGTCGAACACCCAAAGGTGCGCAGCCGCTCGGAGTCCGCTGGACCGGCTCCGGGGACGGCGGCGTGCTCCCTGCGAAGCTGCGCATGGTCCAGCTCGAGCACGGCCGTCAGGCGGACGCCCTCGCTTCCCTCGACCACGGACTGGGGCCCCAGCACCGCGCGGATCCGGAATAGCGCCTGCCGCAGACTATTGCGGGCGCGGGCGCTCTCGACCCCCTCCCAGAACAACGCCGCCAACTCCGCGCGGGACACGTCGTTCCCATGCCACACCAGATACGCGAGCAGGGCGCTCGGCTTCTCGCCGAGTCTGGAGTCAATCCACCCGTCCCCAGATTCCCCATCGCGCCTCACCACTGAGAAGCCACCGAGGGTCCGCAAACGGAACTGCGCCGGTCCTGTCCGCTCATTGATTGACATGGAGCGCACTATGGCACAGAAGCGTTAAAAGACCGTTAATGCCATGCAGCAAAACGTTTTACGGCGATGTTTTGTGCGCTGATGCTGGGCCGATGAAATCGATCCCGAGGGCCGCCCCGATCAGCGGTCGCGTGCCGATCCGCTGACTCGAGTTGGACGGCGACCGCAGGATCACCGGACCGATATGCAGGTCGCGCTGCGATCCCTGATAGTCGGATTGGACCTGTTGGGCGTACGTAAGGCCTCGATCCCGAAGGTCCCGAAGGTCGGCCTCGGACAAGTCATGCACGTCGTTCCCGTCGTTCCAGCGAGGCGATCCCGCCGTCGACTGGGTGAGCGAGAACAGGTGCTCCACGGAGTCGTCCGCTCCCATCAGGATCACCAGGTGGGAGCGTCCGGGCTGCGACGACGGGGGCACCGCGAAGTGCACCGTCTGCCATGCGTTGCGCACGGGTCGCGGCAACCCCGCGAGGCGGATCGTCGCGCGCGCGCGCGGCATCCAGAGCGGCGCCGCGCCCACCACGTAGTTCGCCGTCGCGATCGTGCTGGAGAACTCGAAGGTGAGGGCGACTCGCAGCGTGTCCCCCACCGGTACCGCCACCGGAGTGCTCGAGTCGATGACCCTGCCGTTGACGGAGAGACGCACCACCCGGAACGCGTCGA
>JAYTNC010000079.1:0-1595 GCA_043748515.1 Gemmatimonadota bacterium
GCCTTCGCCCAGTCGGCGCCGAGTTCGTCCTCGAACAGCTCGCGCGGGAGTCGCTCCCACCAGTAGGCCCAGAGCGTCGCGGTGGTGTCGCCCGCGCGCATCCCGCCGTCCCAGAGGCGCAGGCGGTTCGCCGCCGGCTCGTTCCCCGCAGCCACCGCCGCGCGGATCGCGAGCGTACGCCAGCGGACCGCGTTGCCCGAGACCATGTCGAGCTGCAACCCCGTGGTCGTCAGCGGATCGAAGATCGCGCCGGATCCGAGCACCGCGGCCGCGCGGATCTTCCGCGCGACGTCGTAGTAGCCGGGCAGCGCGTATGGCCAATCGTCGCCCACCACCTGGTCGTTCGTCGTCGCGATCCAGCCCTGCACGGGGTTGTACGCGTACGGGATCTCCGCGGCCGGGCGGTATCCGCCCCACTGCGCCTTGGCGTCGGTCCCCGACTGCGGCACGAAGGTGTCGTAACCGCTGCGGCGCGGGACTGGCGCGCCGAGCTGGTAGCCGATGTTGCCGCGCTTGTCGGCGTAGGTCCAATTCACCGCGAGCGCGCCGGTGCCCGTCACCGTGCGTTGGAAACTCGCGAAGTCGGTCATCCGCATGAGCGCGTCGGCGCCCGCGGCGACCGCCCATGCGGGGAAGTCGAACCCCGCCCAATGCATCACGAGCGCGGTGTCGCCGTGCATCTCCATCACCGGGCCCTTCGCCGTACGCAGGATCCGCGCGACGCGCGGCGCCTCGCCCTTCACCACGATCGTCTCGGCCTGCACCTCCACCGGCGCCCAGCCACCGAGTGTGCGCACGCGCGGCGCCGGCGTGTCGGCCCCTTCGATGATCTCCAGATAGTCGTCCACGAGGTCCACCGGCGCGACGGTGAATGCCCAGCTCACCTCGCCATTGTGCCCCATCGAGACGCTCGGTAGCCCCGGTGCGCTCACACCGACGGCATTGAGTCCTTCATCCGAATGCAGCCCGACCGCGTACCACAATCCCGGCGCACTCGAGAGCTCGAGGTGCGGATCGGACGCATGCAGCGCCGCACCGCTCAGCGAACGCGACGGCGCGACCACCCACGAGTTCGATGCCTTCGTCATACGCGCAGCGGCCACCGCGAGCGGCTCGGGCACCGTCGGCGGTGACCACCGCTTCACCGCGTTCGCGAGCCGGTTCGCGTCGCCGCCCAGCCGGCCGAACACCGCGCGATAATCCGCGCCGCGGTCCATGAGCGTGAGCGAGAAGTAGCTCTGGTAGTAGCCCACCAGGCTCACGTCCGCCGCCGTCCATTCGCGCGGCCTGAAGCCCAGCAGCGTGAACTCCGGCGGCAGCGGCTTCGCCTGTGCGATCCACGCATTGATCCCCGCCGTGTACTGCTCGATCGTGCGTCGCACCGCAGGGTCGAGCGAACCGATGTCGGCCGCGTTCTTCCGCGCGAAGCCGAGCCGCCGCTGCTGTTCGTCGAGCTCCGCCGCGAGCGGACCGAAGAGCTCCGAGAGCTCGCCGCCCGCCATCCGACGGATCAGCTCCATCTGGAAGAGCCGCTCCGAGGCGTGCAGCCAGCCGAGCGCGAAGCGCGCGTCGGCGTCGGTCTTGGCGTAGACCTG
>JAYTNC010000080.1:0-7521 GCA_043748515.1 Gemmatimonadota bacterium
CGGTCCATGCCCAGCTTGGAGATCTGCGAGCCACGCACGATGTTGCCGCCGCCGATCACCATCGCCACCTGCGCGCCGAGCGCGGAGATGGCCTTCACCTGATGGGCGAAGCCACGGATGCTGTCGAAATCGAACCCGAACCCCTTGTCCCCGGCGAGAGCCTCGCCGGAGAGCTTGAGCAGGACGCGGGGGTACTTGAGCGGGGTCATCGGCGCCGTGGGGATCAGGACTCGCCCATCTTGAAGCGCACGAAGCGCTTCACCGCGAGCGGCAGACCGGATTCCTTGGCCGTCGTCTTCACGAGATCGCCGATCGTCTGCTTGTCGTCGCGCACCCAGGGCTGGCCGAGGAGCGTCACTTCGCTGTAGAGCTTGGCGATGCGGCCTTCGGTCATCTTCTGTGCGATCGCCTCGGGCTTGCCGCTCTCGATCGCCTGGGCGATGAAGATCTCGCGCTCCTTGGCGATGAACGCGGGATCGACACCGTCCTTGTCGACCGCGATCGCGACCGTCGGGACGCCGGCGGCGACGTGCTCGGAGACATGCGTGCCGAGCTGCGCGGCCTGCGCGCCCTTGCCGCCGGTGATCTCGGTGATGACGCCGGCCTTGCCGTTGAAGTGCAGGTACGCGCCGACGACGCCCGCGGTCGCGAAGCGCGCGATGCGGCGAAGCTCGACCTTCTCGCCGGTCTTGGCCGAGGCGGCCTTCACGACCGCGCCCACGGTCTGCGACTTGTCGGCGAACCAGGGCGTGGCGAGGTACGCGCCGTCGGCGCCGACGCCCACGAGGCCGTCGACGGTCGCGTCCTGCGCGACCTGTGCGACGACCTGCTTGGCAAGCGCGACGAACTCGTCGTTGCGACCCACGAAGTCGGTCTCGCAGTTGAGCTCGATCATCGCGGCGACGGTGCCGTCGGGGCTCGTCCACGTGACGATCTGACCCTCGGACGCGGCGCGGTCGGCGCGCTTGTCGGCCTTCGCGATGCCCTTCTTGCGGAGCAGGTCGACGGCGGCGTTCATGTCGCCGGCAGACTCCTCGAGGGCATTCTTGCAATCCATCATCCCGGCGCCCGTGCGGGCGCGGAGCTCAGCGACGTCCTTTGCGGTGACAGCCATCGGTATCTCTCAATGCAGAAATGTGCGGTACGTGTGAGATCGCCGCCGGGGAGTGGTGAGACTCATCCGGCGGCGACGGAAAGTTACTCAGGGGCGGGCCCCTGCACTACCGAACGGCCTTACTCGGCCGCGTCGTCGCTCGGCGCGTCGGCCGTGTCGGGCGCATCGGGCGCATCGGGCGACTCGCCGCCCTTGAGGCGCGCGGCGATGGCGTCCGGGTTGGCGCGGCGGCGGCGCGGGCGGCGCTTACGGTCGCGGTCGCCGTCGCCCTGCTTCTCGGTGCCGCGCTCGGACGACCAGGTGGTCGCCTCGCCCGGCTCTTCGGCCTCGGCGCGCGTCGGCGCCTCGCGACGGGCTTCCATGATCGCTTCGCCGAAGGCGGAGGTGATCAGTTCGACCGAGCGGATCGCGTCGTCGTTGCCGGCGATCGGCACCGTGATGAGATCGGGGTCTGAGTTCGTGTCGCAGATGGCGACGATCGGGATGCCGAGCTTGATGGCCTCGTCGACCGCGATGCGCTCCTTCTTGGCATCGACGATGAAGAGCAGGCCCGGGAGGCGGCCCATGTTCTTGATGCCCGAGAGATTCTTCAGGAGCTTGTCCCGAAGACGGGTCATCATGAGCTGTTCCTTCTTGGTGTAGTTCTCGAAGTTGCCGCCCTCGGCGGACCCGATCTCGAGTTCCTTGAGCTTCTTGAGCTGCTTCTTGATCGTCGCGAAGTTGGTCAGAAGCCCGCCGAGCCAGCGCTCGGTGACGTGCATCGCGCCGGACTTCTCGGCCTCGGCCGAGACGATCTGGGCGAGCTGACGCTTGGTGCAGACGAAGAGGACACTCTCACCGCGGAGGACGACCTCACGCACGAGTTTCTGCGCGAGGTCGATCTGCTTGAGCGTCTTCTGGAGGTCGATGATATGGATCCCGTTGCGCTCCGCGAAGATGAAGCGGCGCATCTTGGGATTCCAGCGACGGGTCTGGTGTCCGAAGTGGACACCGGCCTTGAGGAGTTCTTCGAGCGTGGGCTGCGGCATGCGTGTGGTCCTGAGAGTTGGTTTGGACGCGTCGCTGGTCTTCAACGCCACCCTCACCGCGCCGGACGGCGCGGCACCGAGGGAAGGCTCTGACCGGCTGAGAGATGGACGAAGGCGGAAGGCTGGAAGCTGAAGGCATCCTTCTGCCTCCATCCTTCTGCTTTCATCGTCGAGATTAGCGCTTGCTGAACTGGAACTTCTTGCGCGCCTTGGGCTGGCCCGGCTTCTTGCGCTCGACCGCGCGGGCGTCGCGCGTGAGGAGGCCGAGGTCGCGGAGCTTGCGGCGGTTGCCTTCGTCGATCTTGACGAGCGCGCGGGCGATCGCGAGGCGAAGGGCGCCGGCCTGACCGGTCTGTCCGCCGCCCGTGAGGTTCGCCTGCACGTCGTAGGTGCCGAGCGTGTCGGTCGCCGTGAACGGCTGCTGGATCGCCGCCACGAGGGCCGGGCGCGGGAAGTAATCCCCGAGCGTGCGGCCGTTGAGCGTCCACTTCCCCGAACCCGGGGTAAGGAACACGCGGCAGACGGCTTCCTTGCGGCGGCCGACGGTATGGATCATCGCGTTGTCCGCCATTTACTTGGCCTCGGCCTTCGGGAAAGTGAGCGACTCGGGCTGCTGCGCGCCGTGCGGATGCGTCGCGCCCGGATAGACGCGGAGCTTGAGCCGGAGCTTCTGGCGCCCAAGGGCCGTCTTCGGCAGCATGCCGTGGACGGCCTTCTCGATCACCCGCTCGGGGTGCTTGGCCAGCATCGAGGCGAACGGGGTGTACATCTCATGCCCCATGTAGCCCGTGTGGCGGAAGTAGTTCTTCTGTTCTGCCTTGCGGCCGGTCACGCGGACCTTGCTCGCATTGATGACGATGACGTTGTCGCCCGTGTCCATGTGGGGCGTGAACATCGCCTTGTGCTTGCCGCGGATGATGCGGGCGATCTCGGTGGCGAGTCGGCCCAGGACCATCCCTTCGGCATCGACCACGAACCACTTGTGTTCGATATCGTCGGGGGTCGCCGTGTACGTCGTACGCATTCTATGATCAACTTGAACGAGAGGTACTGCGCCTCACCGGTGCGGGATGCAACCCGGGTCTTGGCCGCCGCGTGGGCGTTTTCAGACAGACACGAAGAATAGACGCCCTCCGCGCGTCGGTCAACCCACGACTCCACGGGCACTTGGCCCCTCCCCCCTCGCGCGGCGGCCGCAGTTTGTAGATACTCCTCACGTGTCCTCCCCCGCCGTGACCGAACCCGAAGCGCCCCCCCGCCAGCCGGGCCTCGGACTCCCCCTCGGCCTCGCGGTCGTCTGGACGCTGGCATACGCGGGATGGACCACGCTCGTCCCTCCGTTCGGAGCGGCGTTGGACGGGCTGATCGACCGCGCCGCCGTTCTCCCGTTCCGACTGGCGATCGCCCTGCTCGCCCTCGGGCTCGCGCGCAGCCCCGCGCTCGAACCCCGGGCGCGCCTGGCGTTCCGACTGCTCGGCGCGAGTTTCGTGATCAGCACCGCGGCGAACCTGCTCCGCCTCGGCGGCTTCGGCGGCGCGGCGCTGGATCCGCGCCTCGCCCTGACCCTCGCGCTGCCGCAGGCCGGCCTCATGCTCGCGGGCCTCTGGCAACTCGCGAGCTTGAGGCGGGAGCCGGGCCGAGTCGCGGACTGGCTCGATGCTGCGGCGATCGTCCTCGGGCTCTTCCTGCTCAGTTCGCACTTCATCGCCGGCGGGAACCCGTTCGACTCCGCGATGTTCGGCGCGCGGCGATGGCTCTTCCTGCTCTATCTGATGGCGGATATCTCGGCGGTGTTCTTCGTCGCGACCGCCTGGTTCCGGCGGCCGCACGGCATCTCCCGCGACGCGCTCGGGCTCTTCACCATCGGTTTCGCGCTGATCGCGATCGTCGACCTCGTGTACGATCAGCAGATCCAGCAGGGCAGGACGAGCAGCGGCGGAGCGCTCGGCATCGGGGTCGCCGTCTCGTTCCTGCTGATCTTCGCCGGGCTCGACCTGCAGCGCCGTTTCCCACCCTCCGTGCCGGAGCCCGCGCGGGCGAGTCGCCGGGGCCGCGACGTCGTCGCCCCGCTCGCGATCCTGCTCTCGACGATCCCGATGCTCCGGCTGGCCTGGGCGGGCGGCGAACACGGATCGCATCTCGCCTTCCACGTCACGGGCATGGTGATGCTGTTGATGCTCGTGCTCGTGCGGCACCACGTGGCGCACGAACAGACCGTGCAACTCGCGCGCGAACGGGCGACCGCCGACGCGCGCTTCCGTTCGCTCGTGCAGCGCTCCTCCGACGCGATCCTGCAGGTCTCCACCGACCACGTCATCCAGTGGGCGAGCCCTTCCGCCGGCGATCTCGCGGGCACGATCCCCGCCCTGCTCGCGGGGCGGCGGATCTCGGAGCTCGCGCATCCCGACGACGTGGACCGGCTCAGCACCTTCCTCGCGAACGCGAGCCAGCCGTATGCGCGCAACGCCGCGGTGCGCTGGCGCCTCGGCCGGCCCGAGCGCTGGCACGAGGTCGAGAGCGTCGTCACCGACCTCACCGCCGACCCCGACGTCGGCTCGATCGTGCTCAACACGCGCGACGTCTCCGAGCGCGTGATGCTCGAGCAGCAGTTGCGGCAATCGCAGAAGCTCGAGGCGGTGGGCCGCCTCGCCGGCGGCATCGCGCACGACTTCAACAACATCCTCGCGGCGATCATCTCGCACGCCAACCTCGTGCGCGAGGGACTGCCCCGCGGCGACGCGCGCGCCGAGGACCTGCTCGAGATCGAACAGACGGCGCAGCGCGGCGCGGTGCTCACGCGGCGCCTGCTCTCGTTCAGCCGTCCCGAGGCGGGCGAGTTGCATGCGCACTCGCTCACGGCCGTGCTCGGCGCGATGGAACCGATGCTGCGCCGCCTGCTCGTCGGCCGCGTCGAATTGCAACTCGATCTCGGCGATGACGAACTCTGGGTGCGCACGGCGGAAGGACAGCTCGAGCAGATCCTCATGAATCTCGCGATCAACGCGCGCGATGCGTTGCCGGAGGGTGGCGCGGTGCGCATCCTCACCCGCTCGCGCACGATCAAGCCGGGCGAGAGCGGCGCGACCGGGCTGCATCCCGGACGCTGGGTCGAGATCGCGGTGCGCGACGAAGGCATCGGCATGACCCCCGACACCCTCGCCCATCTCTTCGAACCGTTCTTCACGACCAAGCCGAGCGGACTCGGCACCGGCCTCGGCCTCACCACCGTCCGCAGCATCGTCCGTTCGCTCGGCGGCCACGTGCTCGCCGAGAGCGCGCTGGGTGCCGGCACCACGATGCGCGTCCTGCTCCCCACGGCCTCCGCCGCCCCCGCTCCCCTCATGCCGAAGACCGAGGCCTCCGCCCCGCTCCCCACCGACCGCCGCACCGTGCTGATCGTGGACGACGAACTCTCGCTGCGCACGGCGATGGAACGCCTGCTCCGGCGGTCGGGCTACGAGGTGATCGGTGCCGGCTCCGCGCAGGAGGCACTGGCACTGCTCGACGCGCGCGACTGGCGGGTGGACCTCGTGATCACCGACATGGTGATGCCGCGCATGGGCGGACGGGAGTTCGTGCTGCGCCTGCGGTCGCGGCGCCCCGACCTGCCGGTGATCTGCATGTCGGGGCACATGGAGTGGGGCGTGGACGGCGCCGACGAGGAGGATGCGCCCTGGCGTCCCGATCGCCTGCTCTCCAAGCCCTTCGGATTCCCGGAGTTCCTGCAGCGCGTGCGCGAGACGCTCGGCCCGCCAGCGAGCGCTGACGCCGCCGCAGGCGCGGCGCCCTAACCCTCGAGTTCGAACTCGATCAGGCGGGTGCCCTTCTCCACCGCGGTCCCCGCGACCGCATGCACCGCGCGCACGACCGCGGTCGCGGGCGCACGGAGTTCGTTCTCCATCTTCATGGCTTCCATGACGACGACGCCCTGTCCGGCCAGCACGCGATCGCCGACCGCGACCTGCACCCGCACGATGAGTCCCGGCATCGGGGCGACGACGGGCTGAGGCCCCGCGGGGCCCTGCTGCGCCGCGGAGAGCTCGCGGATGGCGCGCGTGCGCTCGTCGAGCGCCTCGACCTCGAAGCGCCAGCCGTCCATCCAGAGCGTGTAGCTGCCGCGCCCGCCGTGGCGACGCGCCACCACGCGGTGTTGCACACCGCCGATGCTGACGAGACGGACCGGCGTGCCGTCGACGTCCGCGAGCTGCGCGACGATGCGCGCACCATCGACCGCCACGCCATCCGCATCGACGTCCACGTCGACGCGCTCGCCGTTCACATCGACGAGGTATCTCATGCCTTCTCCGGGACGAGTTCACAGACGCTCTCGACGTGCGCGGTCTGCGGGAACATGTCGTAGCACACGAGCGAACGCACCCGCCATCCCACCAGCCTCGCGACGTCACGCGCGAGCGTGGCGGGATCGCAACTCACGTAGACGATCGCACGCGGCGGTCGCGCGACGAGGGCCGCCGTGACGCGCGCATCGACACCGGCACGCGGCGGGTTGAGCAGCACCACGTCGCTCGGCAGCAGACGGGGCAGCACATCCTCCACCCGAGCCACGATCGCGCGCGACGGCGCCGTGAGACGTCCGGCCGCCCAGGCGGCGGCGTCCTCGTCGAGTTCGACGGCCGCCACCTGCACCCCATGCGCGGCGAGCGCTTCGGCGGTCTCGCCGCTGCCACTGTAGCAATCGACGACCGTTCGAGGCGCATGCGCGAGCACGAGCGCGACGACGGCGGCCCGCATGCGCCCGGCGACCTCCTCGTTCACCTGCGTGAACGACGCACCGGGCACCTCGGAGGGCCGTCGGTCGGCGACGATGCGGCGGCGCTTCCCCTCGGCCTGCCACCAGACGGCCGCGAGCGTGGGCACGGCGTCGAGGAAGGTCCCGAGCGTCGGCCAGTCGGTGCCGCCCTCGAGCACGAACTGGGGGCGTTCGTCGAGCCAGCGCACGGTGCCGCGCAGCCGTGGACCGGGCGGCAGGTGCTCGGCCGCCGCGAGGATCGACTTCCACGCCTTCACCACGCGTTCGTCGGTGATGAGACAGTCCTCGAGCGCGAAGACCGCCTCGGGATCGTCGTGGGCGCGCAGGCCGGCCCACGTACGGTCGCCTTCGCGTCGGATCGCGAGCGTCAGCGCGCGACGGTAGCGCCAGCCTTCGCCGCCGTGGATCTCGGGCAACGGCACCGGCTGCTTCGCGATGCGCGCGAACGCGTCGGCGACCATCTGCTGCTTGGCCGCGCGCTGCGCGTCGAGCGAGACGTGCTGGAGCTGACAGCCGCCACAGCGGTCAGGCGAGACATAGTGCTCGCACCGCGAGGCGACGCGCCCCGGTCCGGCGCGCACGACGCGCTGCAGCGTGCCGCGCCCCAC
>JAYTNC010000081.1:0-5734 GCA_043748515.1 Gemmatimonadota bacterium
TCCTTCACCGCACCGTCACCCGCCTGGAAGAACCCGGGCAACGAGATCGGAGCGCGTCCGTGGAACGCGATGCGTCCGGTGATCGCACGCGCCGCCGCACGCTCCACGGCATCACCACGACCATACGTCGCCACATAGCCGGAGACCCAGCCGAACTCGCGGATCACGTACGGATTGGAGAAGGCGACCACGGTGACCGGACGCGTGATCGCGACCGAGTCGATCCAGCGCGCCACGTGCTCGCCCACCGCGAAGCGTCCCTCGCCTTCGATGGTGCGCACGAAGGTCGCGAGCACCACGCGCTCGCCCGGACGGAGCAGGGAATCGAGGCGCGCGCGCGGTGTCGCGGGGTTGATCCGCAGCACGCGCGATTCGGGGAGCATCGCGCGGAGCTCGCCGCTGAAGGTGCGCCCGGCGCCGACGTCGGTCTCGCTGGTGAAGGCGATGATCGCGGTGCGTCCGCGCGTCGCGAGCGGGAGCTGGCCGTCGTCGTTGCGGATCAGCGTGACCGCGTCGTCGGCGATCGACTGCGCGGCCATGCGGTGCGCGGACGAGCCGACCACCTCACGCAGCGAGTCGAGCGACACGATCGGCCGCTGGATCGCGCCCGTTCGGATCTTGTATTCGAGGATGCGCCGCACCGACTCGTCGATCCGGGCGGCGGGGATCTCGCCGCGCTCGACCGCTGCGGTGATCGCCGCGATCGCCGCCGGGATGTCCGGCGGCATGAGCAGCACGTCGGCGCCGGCCTGGATCGCGCGCACCGAACTCTCCTCGACGCCGTACCCCGCGCCCACGCCACGCATGTCCATCGCGTCGGTGAACGACAGGCCGCGGAACCCGAGCGTGTCGCGCAGCAGGCTGCGCATGATCGCCGGCACGAGCGTCGCTGGCGTGCTGTCGTGCGCGATCGCCGGCAGCGCGATGTGCGCGCTCATCACGGCGGCGGCGCCGGCCGCGAACGCGGCGCGGAAGGGCATGAGCTCCATGCTGTCCAACCGGGACCGGGAGGCCGAGACGATCGGCAGCGCGAGATGCGAGTCGGTGTCGGTGTCACCGTGTCCGGGGAAGTGCTTCAGCGTGGCCACGACGCCCGTCTCCTGCACGCCACGGACGAAGGCGCTGCCGAGCCGCGCGACCGCGTGCGGCTCCTCGCCGAACGACCGGACGTTGATCACCGGGTTGGACGGATTGTTGTTGACGTCCACCGCCGGCGCGAAGGCCACGTGGATGCCGATCGCGCGCGACTCGAGCCCGATGATGCGGCCGGCGACGTACGCGTGCGCTTCGCTCCCCGTCGCACCGATCGCCATGTTGCTCGGCAGCACGGTCGCGTCGCCGCCGCGCAGCAGGCCGGGCGTGAAGGTGCCGCCCTCGAGACGTCCGAGGCCGGGTTCCACATCCGACGAGACGAGCAGGGGGATGCGCGATCGCGCCTGCAGCGCGTTCACCTTCGCCGCGACCTCGATCGGCGAGCCGAGCGACATGACGATGCCGCCGACGTGGTCGAGGTCGATGCGGTCGACGGTCCAGGCGAACGAGGAGTCCGATGCACTGGTATAATCCCCGAGCACCCATATCATCATCATCTGCGCGACGCGGTCGGTCAGCGAGAGCGAGGCGAGGGTGGAGTCGATCCACCGTGAGGCCGCGGCGGGCAGCGGGGCGGTGAGCGAGGCCGGGACGTCCGGCAGTGCGCCGCGTCGGGCGGGAGCGATCGGACCGGGTGCCGCAGGGGCGGCGCACGAGAGCGAAACGACCACGCCGGCGAGTCCGGCCAGGCGGAGGAGCGACGAGTGCGACATCAGGAGCGGTCTCTGGAGCGGCATCAGGGCGTGCGGGGCAAGGGTCGTTGGCTGGTCGCGCTGTTGCTGTGGACGAGCGTGGCCTGCGCCACGCCACCGCGCGCCCAGCAACCGGCGCGCGCGCCGGAACGCAACGCGTTCCGGCCGGGTGTGACGGTCCTGCTCGACGACTCGCTGCAACTCATCGCCGGCCGGCGCATCGCGCTCGTCACGAATCATACGGGCGTGGACCTGAAAGGCACGTCCATCGTCGATCTCCTGCTCACCGACCCGCGCGTCAAGCGCGCGAACGTGAAGCTGGTGCGGCTCTTCTCGCCCGAGCATGGGATCCGCGGCGACAAGGACGTCACCGATCTCCCCGACGAGTTGGACGCTCGCTCCGGGCTCATGGTGCACTCGCTGTACCGACGCGAGACCATGGGCCCGCCCGACAGCCTGCTCCGCGATCTCGACGGGCTGGTCTTCGACCTGCAGGACATCGGCACGCGCACCTGGACCTATGTCGGCGTGATGATCTACTCGATGCGGGCGGCCGCCCGCGTCGGCATCCCCTTCGTCGTGCTCGACCGGCCCAACCCGCTCGGCGGACGCGCCGAAGGACTGCTTCTCGACTCCGCGCTCGCCAATCCCGAGGATCCCACGCCGACCCGGCGCGGGCAGGCCTACGCATTATACCCGCACCCCCTGCGGCACGGTATGACCAACGGCGAGCTCGCGCGCTGGTTCGCCGCCGAACTGAAGATCCCGGTGCAGCTGAGCGTGGTGCGCATGTCGGGGTACCGCCGGTCGATGTGGTGGGAGGACACCGGCCTGCCATGGACGGTCCCGTCGCCCTCGATGGCGACCACCGCCAGCGCGCTGATCTATCCCGCGCTCGTGCCGTTCGAGGGCTCCAACCTCTCGGTCGGCCGGGGGACGTCGCTGCCCTTCCAGCAGTTCGGCGCGCCCTGGCTCGATGCGCGGCGGGTCGCGCGGGAGCTCGAGGAGCGTGGGCTGAGCGGCGTGCGCTTCGAGGCGGTGAAGTTCACTCCCGAGCGCCCAGGGGACGCCAAGTTCGCCGGGCGCGAGATCCCGGGCGTGCGGATCGTGATCGAGGACCGCGAGCGGGTGCAGTCGGCGCGCATCGGCGCGGCGCTGCTCTGGGCGATCGCGCGCGCCGCGCCCGATTCCCTCAAGCTCAACGCCCGGACCTTCGACCTGCGCATGGGCGCGTCCTGGGCGCGCGAGGCGCTGCTGCGAGGCGACGATCCCGACGAGGTCATCGATCGCGTGCAGCCGGACATCGTCGCGTTCCAGCGTCGGGTGCGACCCCACTTGCTATACTAGAAGGCCCTCAGCCCTTACCGTCACATGTTCAGGCTCTGGGGCTGGATCAAAGTCGGGTATCTCCGCCTGATCGAGCCCATCATCGAATGGTGCGTGCGCCATCGCGTCCCGCCCAACGTCATCACGACGGTCGGAACGCTCGTCGCGTGCGTCGTCGGCGTGATCTTCGGGCTCGGCTGGTTCCGGACCGGCGGCTGGACGCTGGGGATCCTCGCCTTCTTCGACGTGGTCGACGGGGCGGTCGCGCGTCGGAGCGGTCGCGAGACGGTATTCGGCTCGTTCTACGATGCGACGCTCGACCGCGTCGCCGACGCCTTCCTGTTCGGTGGCTTCGTGGTCTTCTATGCCATGCACGACGTCCCTCGCCAGACGACCATGGTGCTCGTTGCGCTCGTTGCGGTCGTGGCGACGCAACTCACCTCCTACACGCGCTCCCGCGCCGAACTCATCGGCGTCGATATGAAGGGCGTCGGCTGGATGGAACGGCCGGAGCGCATCACGCTGCTCGCCGCGCCGCAGGCCTTCTTCGGGCGGTCGTTCGACGGGTGGGTGCTCGACGCCGTCGTCACGCTGCTCGCGGTCACGGCGGTGGTCACGGTCGTGCAGCGCGTCCGGCACGTCCGGCGCGCGACGGCAGTCGGACGTGCCTGAGAGTCCGTCCCTCCGGACGGGTCTCGATGGACCGGTGGAGTGGCTATGTTTGTGTCACGAGCACCCCGCGGCAATGCCTGGGCGAAGCCCGCTGACGGATCACGAGACGGAGATCGCGAGATGAGACTGTTGCGTGCACGAGTGCTCGGCGCCGCCCTGCTGGCGATGAGTGCCCTGAGCTGTGGTCCAGGCCCCGACGCGGGCGTGATCCGTCTGTGGACCGACGACTTCGAGATCCGCGTCACCGCCGACGTGATGCCGCCGCGCGCGCTCGAGCGCATCACGTACACCGTGGTCGTCCGTGACAAGAAGACGCAGGAGCCGATCGCCGACGGCCAGGGGCGGATCTTCGCCACGAACGCGGACCGCAAGAGCACCTGGAACGGGTTCCTCTACGGTCCCGAGGTCGGCACCTACCGCGCGAACCTCACGTTCGTGACGGCGGGTGACTGGGCGCTCGGAATCCAGTTCCGCCGCGACTCGACGCAGGTCCTCCAGCGCACGCTCGACTGGCGACAGACCGTCCGCAACGAGATCCCGCCGGGTCAGCAGTAGCGTTCCGCCTTCATCCTCCCGCCTTCATCCTCCCGCCTTCTTCCGCACTCCGACGATGCGCCACTTCCATCGCACCTCGCTGCACCCCGACGTCGTGCTCGCCACCGCCGACGCGTTCTTCCCGACCATCGGCCTCCGGCCCGCGGGCGAGACCGCGCGCACGCGCACCTGGACCGGCGTCGTCGGCACGCCAGAGGTCCCGTCGACGCTCGAGCTCTCCGTGCGCATGGAAGGCGGGCACTACACCTTCGTCGAGGCGAACTCCGACCAGATGGGTGAGAGCCGACTCGACCGCAACGTGAAGAAGTTCTTCGTCCAGCTCCACACGCAGGTGGACGCGCGACACACGTTCGCCCCGGCGTATTGATGTCGGGTCGCCGTCGCCGGGCCGGAGAAGGCCCGGGTGCGAGCCTCGGTGAGGCGCTGCCGATCGAGCGCAAGCTCGAGCTCTACCATTGGATGCGCCTCACCCGCACGCTCGAAGAACGTCTCGTCGCGCTCTATCGCCAGACCAAGGTCGTCGGTGGGCTCTTCCGTTCGCTCGGGCAGGAGGCCGACGCCGTTGGCTCCTGCTACGCGCTCGAGCAGCGCGACGTCATGTCACCGCTCATCCGCAACATGGGCGCGATGCTCGTGAAGGGCGCGACGCCGGTCGAGATCCTCAAGCAGTACATGGCCAAGGGCGACTCACCGACGCGCGGCCGCGAGCTCAACATCCATTTCGGAGACACGGAGCGGGGCTTCATTGGACAGATCTCGCCACTCGGCGACATGGTGCCCGTGATGGCGGGGGTGACGCTCACGTTCAAGATGCGTGGCGAGGCGCGCGTCGGCCTCGTCTACGTGGGCGATGGCGCGACGTCCACAGGTGCGTTCCACGAGGGCATCAACTTCGCCGCGGTGCAGCGCTGCCCACTCGTCGTCATCATCGAGAACAACGGCTATGCGTACTCCACGCCGACGTCGAAGCAGAGCCTCGTGAAGCAGTTCGCCGACAAGGGCATCGGCTACGGCATTCCCGCCGAGACGGCCGATGGGAATGACGTCATCGCGACGTACGAGGCGACGAAGCGCGCCGTTGATCGTGCACGCGGCGGGGGCGGAACGTCGATCGTGGAGTTGATGTCGTACCGGCGGAAGGGACACGCGGAGCACGACAACCAGTCGTACGTACCACCGGGTGAAATCGACCGGTGGGCCGCGGAGAACGATCCCATCGATCGCTACATCGCCGTGCTGACGAAGGGAGGCGTGAGCGTCGCCACGCTCGCGGATGTGGATGCGCGCGTGCAGCGCGAAATTGATGGCGCTACGGACATCGCGGATGAGTCCGGAGTTCCCGAACCCCTGGAAGCGCTCGTCGGCATCTACGCGGATCCGCCGTCCGAGCAGCCTCT
>JAYTNC010000082.1:0-2043 GCA_043748515.1 Gemmatimonadota bacterium
CGCGCCGCGTCGAAGAACACCAGGCGCGACGGGATCGTGATGCGCTTGGTGCGCCCGCGGATCGTCAGGTCGCCGGTGATGTTGATCCGGTCCTCGGCGAGCCTGTTCACGAACGTCGACTTGAACGTGATCGTCGGGAAGGAATCGACGGCGAAGAAGTCGTTGCTGCGGAGGTGCCCGTCGCGCTGGTCGATGCGGGTGTTGATGCTCTTGGCGTCGATCGAGATGACGACCGACGAGGCCTCGACCTTCTCCGCGTCGAACATGATCTCGGCATCCCACGTGTCGAACGTGCCGTGCGCATCGACGAGCTGGGACTCGGCGATGAAGTTGATCTGCGAGTGGGCGACGTCGCGGACGTAGGGCTTGGCGACGATCGCGGTGCCGGCGGCGGCGAGGAACGGCACGACGAGGAGGGCGGGGATCCAGCGCTTCATAAGGAAAGTCCGGTCTTTAGTGAACAGGTACACTATCAGGGCTCCAGCCTGACGAATACCTGTTCCGCCGCCGAGGTTCCTACGACATGTTCGGCGGCCCCGACTCGGAGCGTGATCGGACCATCAAATGGCGCCTTGGCAACGACTTGCACGGTTGCCGAGGGCCGGATCCCGAGCTCGTCGAGGTACCTGAGGAAGGCGGGGTCGCGGTCCGACATCCGGACCACCGTCGCCCGGTCCCCCTCACTCATATCAGAGATGCTCGGGAGTCGTGTCTCATCGACTTCGCCGGCCGCGGTCGGGATCGGGGCGCCGTGCGGATCCTCGGTCGGGTTGCCGATCGCCTCCGCCATCCGGGCGATGAGATCGTCGCTCGCGGCATGCTCGAGGCGCTCGGCCTCGTCGTGCACGTCGTCCCAGCCGAAGCCCAGCCGCTCGACGAGGTAGCACTCGATGATGCGGTGTCGGCGGATCAGCTGGAGCGCCGCGGACCGTCCGGCCTCGGTGAGACGTGCACCGCGATAGCGCTCGGCGCGCACGAGTCCGAGGCGGGCGAGCCGCTGGACCATGCCGGTGACGCTGGCTGCGGCGATCCCAAGCCTGGCGGCGATGTCGTTGGTGCCGGCGGCGGATCCGCGCTGCTCGAGTTCGTAGATCGCCTTGAGGTAGTCCTCGGCCTGGCCGGTGAGCGGACCGGTGGTCGCGGGCGGTGGCTCGACGGGCAGCTTCAGGGGTCGGCTGCTGCGCTTGGACCTCGGCATGGCCAGACCTCCGGACTTGAAGGCGTGAAGTAGGGCGGAAATCCGCTAGCGGGCAAATGTATACACGCTGCGTCGGTGCGGTACGGATGCTCGGAGAATCGAGCTTCTCCCTTGCGCGGGGCTGTCGCTTGATTTAGTTGTTCCTAAATGTCGAACTCGTCTACACGAATTCCCTGTACCATCGTTCTCGGCCTGAGCCTCTCGGCGGGGACCGCGTCCCTGCTCGACGCCCAGTCCGCCCCGACCCGCAGCGCGCCGACGACCCGCGCCGACTCGGTCCGCACAGCCTCCGCTCGCGCCGACTCCATCCGCGCCGACTCCGCCCGCCTCCTCGGCGCCGTGCAGGTCACCGCGACCCTCAAGGCCATGCGCGTCCTCGACGCGCCGCAGCCGGTCGCAGTCCTCGGTGGCGCCGACCTCCGCCGCGCACAGTCCGGCGCCGTCGGCGACGTGCTCGAGCGTCTCCCCGGTCTGCGCTCGCTCTCCATGACCACCGGCATCGGCAAGCCGGTGATCCGCGGGCTCACGCACAACCGCGTCGTGACGCTCGACAACGGCCAGCGCACCGAGACGCAGCAGTGGGGCCACGACCACTCACCGAACGTCGAGACCGCGAACGCCGAGCAGTTGGAAGTGATCAAGGGACCGGCGAGCGTGCTCTACGGCTCCGACGCGCTCGGCGGCGTGGTGAACGTCGTCGCGCCGGCCCTCCCCGACGCGCGCGGCACTTCGCCGTTCGTGCGTGGCCGGTTGATCTCGGCGTACAACGCGAACATGCGCGGCAGCGACGCGACCGTGCGGCTCGACGCCGCGCAGGGAGGCTTCGGCGCGCGGCTCGCGCTCAC
>JAYTNC010000083.1:0-17440 GCA_043748515.1 Gemmatimonadota bacterium
GCGGTCTCCGGACGCGTCTCGATCGGCGAACGTCCCGGCGAGCAGACGACGGACTACAACAGCGCCGTCGTCTGGCTCGTGCCAAAAGATAGCGCCGCCGCGCGCACCCGCCCGGCGCGCGCCTCGATCGCGATGAACGGCCGCGCCTTCGTGCCGCACGTGCGCGTGGTGACGCCGGGGAGCCGCGTCGATTTCCCCAATCAGGATCCGTTCAGCCACAACATCTTCTCGGCGGCGCCGGGCGCGACCTTCGACCTCGGGTTGTATCCCTCGGGCAAGAGCAAGGACGCGCCGTTCCGGCGCCCCGGCGCCTATGCGGTCTATTGCAACATCCACCCGCGCATGACCGCCTTCGTGGTGGTCGCGCCGTCGCAGTGGCATGCGCAGGCCGGCAATGACGGGCGCTGGACGATCGCCGGCGTCCCCGCCGGCGAGTACACGCTCACCGTCTGGCACGAGCGCGCGAAGCCCGTCTCCACGCCCATCACGGTCGCGGCCACCGGCCTCGCCGACCTGACCACCGCGCTCGACGCGCGCGGCTTCCGCTTCGTCGAGCACAAGAACAAGTTCGGTCGCGAATACGACAAGAACAGCGCGGTCCGCTACTAGCCGCTCCACTCGAGCCCAGCACCCGTGAAGCCGAAGGGTCTCAGTCTCACCGTCAAGATTTTCCTGAGCACGGCGGCCGTCGTCGTGGTGACCGTCGGCGTCACGCTGGCCATCGCGGCGCAGCAGGCGAGCCGCGCCGCCGACGAATCGGTGAACCGGGTGCTCGGCTCGGCGCGCGAGGCGATCAATGCCCAGCTCGCCGGAGCGGCGGCGGGGTTCGCGGAGGCCGCGACCGCCTTCGCGGACAACCCGAACTTCCGTGCGCGCGTCGAGTCGGGCATCGGCAGCGACGTGCTCGACCAGGCCGGCGTCGCGGCCAGTTCGCTCAAGGCCAAGTGGGTCCAGATCATCGACGCCGACGGGATGCGGATCGCGAAGAGCGACGAACCCGGCGCCGATGTGGTCGACTTGGGCAACTCGCCCGAAGTCGCGGCGGCCCTCGGTGAGGAGAGCGCGACCGGCTTCGGCGCGACGCGCGAGAACGAACTCGTCCAGCTCGCGGCGGTGCCGATCTTCGGCGCGGGCCGCGTCGTCGGCGCGTTGCTCGCGGCGCGCGAGATCGACGACGCCTTCGCGGCGCAGGTGAAGACGAGCGCGGTGAGCCAGCTCGAAGTGGTGTTCTACACGAATGACGCCGAGGGCGAGATGCTGATCGCGGCCTCGACGCTCGGTCGGGACGAGGGGGTGGTCCGGGCCATCTCGTCGCTCCCGATGGTCGTCCCGGACTCCGCCGCGACGCGCGTGGAGATCGATCTCGACGGGGCGCACTACGTGGGGCTCGTCGAGGTGCTGAGCTCGACCGCCGGTCAGAAGGTCGGCGGCTACCTGATGCTCCGCGACCGCGACGCCGAGTTCGCGTCGTTCGCGCGGCTGCAGCAGTCACTGCTCCTCTCGGGCGCGCTCGGCATCGTCGCGGCGGCGCTGCTCTCGCTGCTGATCGCGAGCCAGATCACGCGGCCGGTGAACAAGCTCGTCGAGGCCACGCGCCGCGCCGCCGACGGCGACTACGCGGCCCAGATCCCGCAGACGAGCAGGGACGAGATCGGCGTGCTCGCCGGCGCCTTCCGCGGCCTGCTCGCCGACCTGCGCGAGAAGCAGGAGCTCGTCGCCTTCCTCTCCGACTCCGAGCAGGCGAAGACGGTGCAGCTGCGCACCGTCTCGGGCACGGCCGAGCAGCGCATCGTGAGCATCGGGCTGATCCCGGGCAACAAGTTCGCCACGCGTTACGAGGTGAAGGAGATCCTCGGCGAGGGCGGCATGGGAACGGTGTTCAAGGCCGTCGACACCGAGCTCGGCGAAGTGATCGCGATCAAGACGCTCAAGCAGGACTTCCTGCAGCAGGACCCGACCGCGCTCGAGCGCTTCAAGAGCGAGATCCGCCTCGCGCGCCGCATCTCGCACCGCAACGTCGTCCGCACGCACGACCTCGGCGAGAACTCGGGCATCTACTTCATCACCATGGAATACGTCGAGGGCAAGTCGCTCAAGGAGCTCATCCGTGCCCGCGGTCGGCTCCCGCTCGCGATCACGCTCTCGGTGGGGAAGCAGCTCGCGCGCGCGCTCGAGGTCGCGCATGAGCAAGGCGTGATCCACCGCGACATCAAGCCGCAGAACATGGTCGTCGAGCCCGACGGCGTGCTCAAGGTCATGGACTTCGGCATCGCGCGGCTCGCGGCGCGGAAGGCCGACACCGGCATGACGCAGGCGGGGACGGTGATCGGGACGCCGGAGTACATGGCCCCCGAGCAGCTCTCCGGCGGCGAGGTGGACCACCGCGTCGACATCTACGCCGCGGGCTGCGTGCTCTACGAGTGCCTCACGGGCAAGCCGCCGTTCACGGCGGACACGCCCTACCAGCTCATCGCCAAGATGCTCGAGGAGACGGCGCCCGTCCCGAGCAGCATCAACGCCGAGGTTCCGCCGGCGCTCGACGCGTTGGTGATGGCGGCGATCGCCAAGGATCCCGCCGGACGGCCGCAAACGGCGCTCGCGTTGCACGACCGGCTCGCGCGGATCGGCTGAGGCGGCATTTGGGGGCCGCCATTAGATTGGGGGCATGTCTTCCCAGCAGCCGATCGCGAGCGTCTTCAACGACGCCTACGCCGCCGAACAGTTCGAGGCGTATCGCAAGGACCCGGCCTCCGTCGAGGAGTCCTGGCGCCAGTTCTTCCGCTTCGCCGAGCAGGCCATGGGGGGGTACGCTCCCCCGATCTCCCCGACCGCCCCGGTCCACGACGAGGAATACGCCCGCAAGGTCGCCGGTGCCGCCCGCTACACCACGGCGATCCGCACCTACGGCCACTTCGCCGTGCAGATCGATCCGCTCGGCACGCCGCCCCCGGGCGCCGCGGAGCTGACGCTCGACTTCTACGGCATCACCGAGGCCGACCTCGACACCGTCACCGGCGCCTCGCTCGGCTTCCCGCACTTGGCGACCGCCCGCGACGTCGCGACGCGCCTCAAGAAGCGCTATTGCACCAATCTCGCCGTCGAGGTCGCGCACCTCGGCTCCGAGCAGGAACGCGCCTGGTTCCGGCAGCTCTTCACCGCGGAGAAGCTCACTGCGCCACTCACCGCCGACGAGCGGAAGGCCGTGCTTCGCCGCCTCACCGAGGTCGACGGCTTCGAGCGTTTCCTCGGTCGCGCGTTCGTGGGCTACAAGCGCTTCTCGATCGAAGGCACCGACGCGCTCGTGCTTCTGCTCGACGCCGCGATCGAGCGCTCCGCCGCGCTCGGCGCCAAGCACGTCGCGCTCGCGATGGCGCACCGCGGCCGCATCAGCGTGCTCACGCATGTGCTCGGCAAGCCGATCCTCCAGATCTTCAGCGAGTTCCAGGGCAAGCACGGTCACCTCACGGGTGCGACCACCGGCGACGTGAAGTACCACCTCGGGTACGATGGGCACCGCGCCACCGCCAACGGGCGCATCGAGGTCTCGCTCGTGCCCAACCCGAGCCATCTTGAAGTGGTGAACCCGGTGCTCCAGGGGCGCGCGCGCGCATTGCAGCGCACGGCGGAGGACCGCGGTACGCGGCGCGAGCAGGACGTCGTGCCGGTCGTGATCCACGGCGACGCGGCCTTCCCGGGCGAGGGCATCGTCCCCGAGACGATGAACCTCTCGCGCCTCCGCGCGTACCGAGTGGGCGGCACGCTGCACATCATCGTGAACAACCAGGTCGGCTTCACCACCGATCCGACCGACGCCCGCTCGACGCGCTATGCGAGCGACGTCGCGAAGGGCTTCGAGATGCCGATCATCCACGTCAACGGCGACGACGCCGAGGCGTGCATCATCGCCATGCGCATAGCGGTCGCGTACCGCGAGCGTTTCGGCAAGGACTTCCTGATCGACCTCGTCGGCTACCGCCGCTGGGGCCACAACGAGGGGGACGAACCCAACTTCACGCAGCCGCTGCTCTACGAGCGCGTGCGCGCACATCCCACGCCGCGGCAGGTCTGGGGTGCGCGACTCGTGAGCGAGGGGCTCGTCGCTGCGGCCGACGTCGACGCGCTCGACGCCGAGATCGCGGCGGACTACCAGTCGCTGTTCGACCAGTCCAAGGCGCTGCCAGACGACGGACACCATGCGGAGATCGCGTCGGTGCCGGCGCCCGAAGTGCTCACCGCGGTGCCCGAGGAGGACCTCGTGCGCTGGAACGAGGCGCTGCTCACGTATCCGGCGGACTTCACGCCGCACACGCGCCTGGCCAAGCAACTCGAGCGGCGGCGCGAGGCGCTCGGCCCCGCCGGTGGCATCGATTGGGGACACGCCGAGACGCTCGCGTTCGCCTCGGTGCTCGCCGACGGCATGCACATCCGCTTCACCGGCCAGGACGTGGAGCGCGGC
This sequence comes from Gemmatimonadota bacterium, assembly GCA_043748515.1. Taxonomy (GTDB): domain Bacteria; phylum Gemmatimonadota; class Gemmatimonadetes; order Gemmatimonadales; family Gemmatimonadaceae; genus Pseudogemmatithrix. Next base: position 4,457 of record JAYTNC010000083.1, read on the forward strand.
ACCTTCTCGCACCGCCACGCCGTGCTCAACGACGTGACCAACGCGAACAAGTACGCGCCGCTCGCGCACCTGCCCGGCGTGGAGTCGACCTTCGAGATCTACAACTCCGCGCTCTCCGAGACGGCGGTGCTCGCGTTCGAGTACGGCTACAGCGTCGCCGCGCCGGACACGCTCACGCTGTGGGAAGCGCAGTTCGGCGACTTCGTGAACGTGGCGCAGCCGATCATCGACCAGTTCATCGCCGCCGACCGCGCCAAGTGGGCGCAGGACTCGGGACTCGTGCTGCTGCTGCCGCACGGGTACGAGGGGCAGGGTCCCGAGCACTCGAGCGCGCGTCTCGAGCGCTTCCTGCAGCTCTGCGCCGAAGAAAACCTCCGCGTGGTGTATCCGAGCACGCCGGCGCAGTACTTCCATATACTCCGCCGCCAGGCGTTCGCGCCGCAGCGGCGCCCGCTCGTGCTCATGCAGCCCAAGTCGCTGCTGCGGCTTGCACAGGCCGCGTCGCACATCGACGACCTCTCGCACGTCACGTTCCAGCCGGTGCTCGACGATCCGCGTGGCGAAGAGAAGCGCTCGGTCGTGAAGCGGCTCGTGTTCTGCACCGGCAAGGTCTACTACGACCTGCTCACCAAGGGCATCCCCGACTCGTGCGCCGTCGTGCGCGTCGAGGAGCTCTATCCGTGGCCGCACGAGCGGATCGCGCAGGTGGTCGACTCGTACCCGGGCATCGACGAGGTCGCGTGGGTGCAGGAGGAGCCGAAGAACCAGGGCGCGTGGAGCTTCGTCGCGCCGCGGCTCCGCGTCTCCACCGGCAACGCGCTCGTGATCCGCTTCTACGGCCGTGCCGAGCGGGCGAGTCCCGCCGAGGGCTATCCGTCGGAGCATGCGGAGGAGCAGGCGCGGATCGTCGGCGACGCGCTGGCGCCGCCGCTGCGTCAGTCGGGCATGCGCCGTATGACGCCGCTCGCGACGTCCCGACTCAGTCCCTGAACGAGAGACTCACGAGATGATGCTGCGCCGCGCCTTCGCATTCGCTTTCGCGCTCGCCGCCCTCGCCCTGGTCGCCGCCGCGCCGCGTTCCGCCTCCGGGCAGGAACGCGGCGCGGCCGCATTGGATCAGGCGCTGCGCGGGCTCACCGTCACCGGCCGCGTGCTCGTCATCGGCGCGCATCCGGACGACGAGGACACGCAACTGCTCGCCTGGCTGGCGCGTGAGAAGCGCGTGCAGGTGGCCTACCTCTCGCTCACGCGCGGCGACGGTGGGCAGAACCTCATCGGGAACGAGCTCGGCGAAGGGCTCGGCGCGATCCGCACTGAGGAACTGCTCGCGGCGCGCCGGCTCGACGGCGCGCAGCAGTTCTTCTCCCGCGCCTTCGACTTCGGCTTCTCCAAGAACGCCGAGGAGACGTTCAAGCAGTGGGATCGCGCGGCGCTCACCGCCGACGTGGTCCGCGTCATCCGCTCATACCGGCCGCATGTGGTGATCGCGGTCTGGAGCGGCACGCGCGCCGACGGCCATGGGCATCACGAGGCGTCGGGGATCCTCGCGCGCGAAGGCTTCGAGGCGGCCGGCGACACGGCGCGCTTCCCCGCAGCCGTGAATGGCCGGCCTTGGCAGCCGTCGAAGTTCTACCGCGGCGCCTGGGCGCGCGGGCTCACGCCGACGCTCAGCTTCAACGTCGGTGCGTACGATGCCGTCGCGGGCCGCAGCCCGGCCGAGATCGCCGCGGCGAGCCGGTCGATGCATCGCTCGCAAGGGCAGGGCGGGCTCGCGCGACGCGGCATGATCGTCTCGCGCCTTACGCGCGAGCTCTCGCGCGTGAACGAGTCGACGCCGGCCAACACCGAGCGTTCGATCTTCGACGGCATCGACACGACCGTCGCGCATCTCGCGGCGCGCCGCGCCGACGCCGGGGAGTACGTCGCGCGCGCCTCGAAGCAGCTCGACTGGGCGCAGGCGAACGTCGATCTCCGGCGACCACATCTCGTCGTTGACACGCTCTCGCAGGCGGTCGTGCAACTCGAAGCGGCGCGGAACGCCGCGCCGCGCTGCGGGCTCATCCCGCGGCGCGTCCGCGAACGGCCCGACATCGAACCGCTCGCGTGCACGCAGAGCGAACTCGATCTCGACGCGTCGCTCGACCGGATGCTCGCGCGCGCGCAACGCGCGCTGCTCGAGGCCGCCGGCGTCGCGATCGAGGTGACCGCCGCGCGCGAACTGCTCGCGTTCGCCGACTCCATGCCGGTGACGGTCACCGTGCACAATCGTGGACGCGAGACGATCGCGGTGCGTGGCATCCGCGTCACCGGCGTGCTGCGCGCTCTCACGACGCCCACGGAGGTCCTCCCCGACAGCTCGGCGCGCTTCGAGTACAGCCTCCTCGGCCTCGTGGATCATCGCCCCTGGTGGATCGGCGGCCGCGAGGGCGCGATGTTCGCCGACAACCGCTCGCCCGAGGGCGGCGCGGCGCTCATCTCGTACGGTGTGGATGCCCCGCTCGTCCCGAGCGTCGCGCTCGCCGAGGACGTGCGGCGGATCAGCGATACGCGCGTGACGCTCGGCATCGGGCAGGCGATCACGACGGTCTTCGCCGGCGAGGTCATGTACCGCGTGGCCGATCCGGTCATCGGCGAGCAGTGGCGGCCCGCGGGTGGCGTGCCGCCGGTGACGGTCGAGCTCGATCGCGGTCTCGAATGGGTGCGCGCCGCGCAGCCGATCGACCGGCGCATCCGCTTCACGCTTCGCTCCCACACCGGGCGCGAGCGGCGGCTCGCATTGCGCTACCTGCTGCCCAAGGGCGTCCGCGCCGAGGGCGCGCCCGACAGTGTGGTGCTCGCGCCGGGCGAAGTGCGCGAGTTGTTCGTGCGTCTGCGCGGCACGCTCACGCCGGGGCGGCACGAGTTCGGGATCGGCGCCGCGTCCGAAGGCACCGTCTACATAGAAGGCTTCCGCGACATCGACTATCCGCATATCAGGCCCATACGGCTCTACCGATCGTCGGCGCTCTACTTGCAGGCGGTGCCGGTGACGGTGCCGCGCAACCTTGTGGTCGCCTACGTGACCGGTGTGTCCGACGCGATCGCGCCGTCGCTGCGCGGGCTCGAGATCCCGACCACCGTGCTCGCGCCCGAGGAACTGCCGCTGGTCGATCTCTCGCGCTACACGACCGTCGTGATCGGTCCGCGCGCCTACGAAGCCGCGCCGGAACTGGCCACGCAGAACCCGCGTTTGATGGAATGGGTGCGGCAGGGTGGCACGCTCGTGGTGCAGTACGGCCAGTTCGAGATGCTGCGCCCGGGGATGATGCCGTTCCCGATCGGCCTCACGCGCCCCGCGGCGCGCGTCACGCTCGAGACCGCGCCGGTGACGGTGCTCGACGCGGTGTCGAAGCTGCTCGTCTGGCCCAACCGTGTGGTGGCCGGCGACTGGCAGGACTGGGTGCAGGAACGCGGACTCTACATGCCGAGCACGGTCGACCCGCGCTACCGCACGCCGCTCGCCATGAACGATCCCGACGAGCCAGAGAATCGCGGCGCGATCCTCGACGCGACCATCGGCAAGGGCCGCTTCGTGTACACGTCGCTCTCGCTCTTCCGGCAGATCCCCGCCGGCGTGCCGGGCAGCATGCGGTTGCTGGTGAACCTTCTTTCCGCGGGTCTGACCCCGCAGTAGGCGGCACGTGGCACGGACGCGGGTGGTGATCATCGGTGGCGGATTCGGCGGCCTCAATGCCGCGCGCGCACTCGCGCGCGCCGACATGGAGGTGCTGCTGATCGACCGCACCAATCACCATCTCTTCCAGCCGCTGCTCTATCAGGTCGCAACCACGGCGCTCGCGCCGAGCGACATCACGGCGCCCATCCGCTGGATCCTGCGCAGCCAGAAGAACGTCACCACGCTGCTCGGCACGGTGGAGCGGATCGACCGTCGCGACCGTGCCGTGCGCGTGCTCGGCGAGCCCGACCCGATCCACTACGACTACCTGATCGTCGCCACCGGCACGCGGCACGCCTACTTCGGGCATCCGGAGTGGGAGAAGTGGGCGCCGGGGCTCAAGAGCGTCGAGGACGCGCGCCGCATCCGCAAGCGCTTCCTGCTCGCGTTCGAGCGCGCCGAGTGGGAAGAAGAGCCCGCAGCGCGACAGGCGCTGCTCACGTTCGTGATCGTCGGTGGCGGTCCCACCGGTGTGGAGCTCGCAGGCGTGCTGCCCGAGATGTGCCGCTTCGCGTTCCGGCCCGACTTCAGGCGCATCGACACCGCGAAAGTGCGCGTGATCCTGCTCGAGGGCGGTCCGCGCATCCTGCCGGCTTTTCCCGAGTCGCTCTCGGAGCGCGCCAAGCGCGATCTCGAGAAGCTCGGCGTCGAGGTGCGCGTGAACACCCTGGTGACGAGCATCGGCGAGGACGGCGTGGACGTCGGCGGCGAGCATATCCGTTCGCAGTCGGTCTTCTGGGCCGCCGGCAACGCGGCCTCGCCGCTCGGGAAGACGCTCGACGTGCCGCTCGATCGCACGGGGCGCGTGCTCGTGGAGCCCGATCTCTCGGTGCCGGGCGACGGGCGGGTGTTCGTGATCGGCGACCTCGCGGCGGCCAAGCGGTCCGACGGTACGTTCGTGCCCGGCGTCGCGCCTGCGGCGAATCAGATGGGCCAGCACGTCGCGAAGAACATCCTCGCGCACGCGGCGGGGATGGCGTCGACGCCGTTCAGCTACCTGAACAAGGGCGACCTCGCGACGATCGGCCGGCACAAGGCGGTCGCGTCGTTCGGCGGCGGACGCCTCAAGATCGCCGGCTACTTCGCCTGGTACATCTGGCTCTTCGTCCACATCGCGTACCTGGTCGGCTTCCGCAACCGGATCAGCGTGCTGCTGCAGTGGGCGTACAACTACATCTTCTTCGAGCGCGGCGTGCGGCTGATCACCGAGACCGAGGACGCGAGCATGTCGCGGCATCCGGCGACGATCGGGCGCACAGGGGAGTTCGAAGCGGCGAAGAAGGCGGCGAAGGATTGAGCCCGCCGTCCGGCTGCTCCGATCCCGCCCTCGCCGATCTCCGCCAGCGACTGGCCGAGCTCGATACCGAGTTGCTCACGCTCGTGGCGCGCCGTCAGGAACTCGCCGCGGCGGTCGGCGCGATCAAGGACCGAAGCGCCGGCGCGCTGCAGGATTCGGCGCAGGAGCGGAACGTCCTCGCCCGCGCTCGCGCCACGGCCGAAGCACTCGGCGCTTCGCCCGATCTCGCCGAGGAGTTGCTCACGCTGCTCATCCGGCATTCGCTCACGGTGCAGGAGCGGCAACGGATCCGCACGCGCGGCAGCGGCGAGGGGCGGCGCGCGCTCGTCGTCGGGGGTGCGGGACGCATGGGCGCGTGGTTCGCGCGATTCCTCCGCTCGCAGGGGTACACCGTCGAGATCGCCGACCCCGCGCCGCTGCCCACTGACCTCGCCGACGTCGCGCACCGGAGCGAGTGGACCGAGGGCGCACTCGACCACGACCTGATCGTCGTCGCCGCGCCGCTGCGCGCGACCGCCGCGATGCTCCATGAGATCGCCGCACGGAAGCCAACGGGGATCGTCTTCGATCTCGGCTCGCTCAAGTCGCCGCTGCGCGCCGGGCTCGCCGCCTGCGCGCGCGCCGGCGTGCGCGTCACCTCGGTGCATCCGATGTTCGGCCCCTCGGTGGACCTGCTCGCGGGGCGGCATGTGGTGATCGTCGACGTCGGCTGTGCCGAGGCGAACGCGGCCGCGGCGGCGCTCTTCGCGGGCACCACGGCGCGCGTGGTCGACATGGCGCTCGACGCGCACGACCAGGCGATGGCCTACGTGCTCGGGCTCTCGCATGCGGTGAACATCGCGTTCTTCAACGCCCTGAGTGGGAGCGGCACTGCCGCCGCCCACCTGGCGCGCGTCTCGAGCACGACCTTCGAGTCGCAGCTCGCGGTGGCGGCGCGCGTGGCGTCGGAGAACCCGCACCTGTACTTCGAGATCCAGCACCTGAACGCGCATGGACTCGAGGCGCTGGACGGGCTCGCGCGCGCGGTCGAGCAGCTCCGCTCGGCGGTGGCGGCGGGGGACGAGGCGGCCTTCGTGCAGGCGATGGAGCAGGGGCAGCGCTATCTCGCGGCGCGACTCGCGCAGGATTGAGCGGGCGGTTCGCGCGGGGTGTCACCCGCGCGTAGCTTACGCCGCAGCCATCCTCTGAGGACGCATGTCCGATCCGCTCGCACGCCTCGCCGCCGCCCTGACCGGTCGATACCGTATCGAGCGTGAACTCGGCGCCGGCGGCATGGCCACCGTCTACCTGGCCGAGGACACCAAGCACCACCGCCCCGTCGCGGTGAAGGTGCTGCGAGCCGAGCTCGCGGCGAGCCTCGGCGCCGAGCGGTTCCTGCGCGAGATCGAGATCGCCGCGCGATTGCACCATCCGCACATCCTCTCGCTCTACGACTCGGGCGGCGAGGGCGATGTCCTCTTCTATGTGATGCCGTTCGTCGAGGGGCAGTCGCTGCGCGAACGCATCGCGCGCAGCGGCGCGCTGCCGGTGGACGAGTCGGTGCGGATCATCCGCGAGATCGCCGACGCGCTCGAGTACTCGCACCAGCAGGGTGTGGTGCACCGCGACATCAAGCCCGAGAACGTGCTCCTCGCCGCGTCGCATGCGCTGGTGATGGACTTCGGCGTTGCGAAGGCCGTGAGCGACGCGCAGGGCGCGAGCTCGCTCACCGCCACGGGCATGGCCGTCGGCACGCCCGCCTACATGGCGCCGGAGCAGGTGACTGCCGATCCGTCGCTCGACCATCGCGTGGACATCTACGCGCTCGGCGTGATGGCGTACGAGATCCTCGCGGGGCGCGCGCCGTTCCTGGGGACCAACCTGCAGCAGGTGATCGCCGGGCATCTCGCGCAGCGGCCCGACGCCCTGAGCGTGCACCGGCCCGCGGTGTCTCCGGCGCTCGAGGCGATCGTGATGCGCTGCCTCGAGAAGAACGCGGCGGATCGCTGGCAGTCGGCGGGAGATATCATGCGCGCGCTCGATGCGCTCGCGAAGCCGAGCGGCGAGGTACCGGTCGCGGGCACCGGCACCCGTGTGCCCGCCGCGTCGCCCGTGGCGCCGCCCGCTGCTGCGCACGGCCGCAATCGTGCGCTCGTGGCCGGCGCGATGTTCGGCGTCGCGCTGCTCATCGGCGGCATCGCCTGGTCGGGGCAGGTCGGTCGCGCCGGTACGATGATCGGCGACGACCTGCTCGCCGAGAACGACGCGGTCCTGGTCGCCGAGTTCGAGAATCGCACGGCCGACTCGACGCTCGCGGCGACGGTGACGGACGCCGTGCGAGTGGAGCTCCAGCAGTCGCGTGCGGTGCGGGTGATGAGTCAGGCGGCGATGTGGGCCGGGCTCGCTCGCATGGGGCTCGCGCCCGGCACCGCGCTGCCGCGCGAGAAGGTGCAGGAGCTCGCCGAGCGCGAAGGAGCGAAGGCGTTCATCGTCGGCGACATCGCGCCGATCGGCGGCGGCTATCAGGTGACGGCGCGGGTGGTCGCGACGACCGGCGGGAGCGAGGCGCTCACCGCGCGCGCGACGGCGAAGGACGAGTCGGAGTTGATCGGCGCGGTCGAGGACGTGGGCAAGCAGTTGCGTCGCGGGATCGGCGAGTCGCTGCGTTCGGTGATGGCCGCCCCCGCGCTCGCGAAGGTCACCACCGCTTCGCTCCCGGCACTTCGCGCGTACACGGCCGCCAGCCGCGCCGAGAACTCCGGCGACCGGCCCAAGGCGATCGCGATGGCCAAGAGTGCGCTGGCGATCGACTCGACCTTCGCGGCCTCTTGGAGTCTCCTGGCCGTGACGTACGCGAACATGGGCGCGCTGACGCAGGCGACCGATGCCGCCGAGCGTGCGTACGGACTGCGCGATCGGCTCCCCGAGTTCGAGCGGCTGCGCGCCGAGGCGCGGTATCACGGAACGCGGAACGACGCGGTGGCGGAAGAGGCCGCCTGGGCGCGCCTGGCGGAGACGGGGCGCGACGAGGCCAACTACGCGAACATGCTCATGGAGCAGGGGCGACTCGCCGAGGCGGAGGTGATGGCCCGACGTGCGGTCGTCTCCAACCCCAAGTCGGCGGTCTCGTGGTGGAACCTGGCGGAGACGCAGGTGGCGCAGCAGGAGTTCGCGGCGGCCGATTCGGCGGCGGAGGCGATGGCGGCACAGGTCCCGGCGAGCAACGCGTACAGACTCTGGATCCCGATCGGCATCCTCTTCGGGCGCCGGGACTTCGATGCGGTCGAGGCGTCCCTGAGTTCCGGTCCGTTCGCCTCGTACCCGGATGTGCCGGTGCTGAAGTGCCTTGCCGATCTGCAGCGAGGTCGTCTCCGCGCCTGGAAGCGCTGCGCGGCACACGACGAGCTCGTCGACGAGATCGGGCCGCTGGCGCTGACCGAGTATCGCATCTCGGGCGACACCGCCTTGGCGCGTCGGGCGTACGCGCCGTTCCTCGCCGCGAAGCGCGACGATCGCAATCTCGACCGGTATGCGACCATGATCGCGCTGCTGGCCGACGTCGGCCGTGTGCGGGACGCGCGCGCGCTGCTCGACGAGTGGCGAGCCCGCGCCGGACCGGGGAACTCCGGCTATCGCGCGGACTCGGCCCTCGCCGTGGGGGCCATCGCGGCCGCGGAGGAACGATGGGAGGATGCCGTCGACGCCTTCCTCGAGTGGAACTCGGCGCCGATGCCGACGGCGTTCCATTACTACAGTCGGGGTCTGCCCGAGGCGGCCACGATCCTCAAGCGGAGCGGACAACCGGATTCGGCGATCGTGCTGTTCGAGCGAGCGCTCGCCCGGCCGGCGCTCGCCCGCGGCGTCGACTATGAGGCCGGCTGGTACTCGGAGGCACTGCAGATGCTCGGCGACCTGTATGACGCCAAGGGCGACCGCGCGAAGGCGGCCGAGTACTACCGCCGGTACGTGGAGCTCCTCAACGGCGCCGACGCGTCGCTCCAACCGCAGGTGGCAGCGGTGAAGGAGAAGCTCCTGCGCGTGACGTCCGAGCCCGGAGCGCGACGGTAGGCGAGCCGTGTATCATCAATCATGACCGCGCACCACGCCCGCCCGCAGACGCGCGCCGAAGAGCTCGCGAACGGCATCACGCACGGCGCCGGGCTGATCTTCAGCCTCGCGGCACTGCCGGTGATCGCGCTCATGGCGTCGGGGACGCGCGAGCCGCTCTACATCGCCGGCAGCGTGGTCTTCGGCATCACGATGGTGCTCGTGTATCTCACGTCCACCGTCTACCACGTGCTGCGGGAAGGCCGCGCGAAGCAACTCTTCCGCGTGCTCGACCATTCGGCGATATACCTGCTGATCGCGGGCACCTACACGCCCTTCGCGCTCGGCGCGCTGCGCGGACCGTGGGGCTGGACGCTGCTCGGCGTGAACTGGGGACTCGCGGTGTTCGGTATCGTGGCCAAGTTCACCGTGGGCTTCCGCTTTCCACGCCTCTCGACCGTGCTCTACCTCGCGATGGGCTGGGTGGGGATCGTCGCGATCCAGCCGATGCTCACGCGCGTGCCGGTCGCGGGGCTGCTGTGGCTGCTTGCCGGCGGGCTCTTCTACACGGGGGGCGTGGTCTTCTACGCCACCGACGCGCGCGTGCGGTACGGCCACGCCGTCTGGCACATCTGCGTCATGGCGGGGACGATCTGTCATGTCGTGGCCGTCGTCTACCACTCGGCGCCGCGGGTCGGCTGAGGCCGGCCTCGCCGCGCGCTCAGCGTCGCGCGCGCTCGACCGGCGTCAGGCGTTCGAGCCGTCGACGCGCCTCGGCCACGCGGGGCTGCAGCGGGGCGTCGGCGTTCTCCCAGAGGTCGATGAACGCGCGGTAGTGCACCGCCGCCTGCTCCGCGTCACCCTTGGCCTCGTAGATCTGGCCGAGGCGTTCGCGGATGGCCGGCACGCGGATCGGATCCATCAGCAGGGTCGACTTGAGAAGGAACGGTGTGGCGAGGTAGCGCTCGAACATCACCGCGGCGGAATCCGCCTGCCCACCCGCGTCGAACGCGCGCGCCAGGTTGAACGAGAGACAGGAGGCGCATTCGTTGGCCGGCAAGCCGTCGTAGCCGATGTCGCCGCGGCGGAACTCCGCGAGCGCTTCCTGCCACTTCCCCTCGGCGAGCGCGACCTCGCCGAGCGTGGTGTGGAGGTCGGCCTCCTGGTCGCGCCGCAGCGATGTGTCCGTGACCTCGGCGCGGTAGCGTGCGACGAGGGCACGCGCCTTCGTTGAGTTCCCGCTCAGCGCGAGCAGCGAGGCGAGCCGCAGATAGGGCCGGTCGACCATCGGCAGCGTGGGAAAGGGCACGGACTCGACCATGGAATCGATGCGCGCCGAGAGCGCCGGTGACGGCCCCATCATCGCGACCTCGGCACTCGTGATCCCGTACCCGAGGCGCGGCGGCGCCACCTTCGCACCAGGTGCGACGGTCGTGACCGCCGTCGGGTTCGCGACCGCGGTGGTGAACTCGCGTAGGCGACCGTTGAGCGCCAGCACGGAGGAGAATCGGCGGCCGAAGTCGCGGTTCCGCTCGTTGTTCGACGTGCGCAGGGTGTCGGTGATCGCGCGCAGCTCATCGAACTTGCCCTGAGCGAACAGCAGCCATCCGTTGCGCAGCGACTGGAACGGATAGTCGGGCAGTACCTTGCGAATGGTCTCGAGGGTCTTGGCGACCCCGTCGAGGTCTCCCTGATTCAGCTGCATGTCGATGATATTGCCGAGCGCAATGGCGTTCCTGGGGCCCGTCGCGAGTGCGGCGACGTTGAGCGATTCGGCACGTGCGTACTCCCGCTGACTCCTCAGCACCTCGCCGAGGTTGATCATCGACGATGTGTCGCCACGCCCCACCATCGCCTCGTACACCGCGGCGCCCTTCGCGCGGTCGCGCCCCGGACCGATGACGAAGTAGCGGGCGTAGACGAGATCGCGTTCGCGCTCGGGCAGTCGCTCGCGATGGCGGAACGCCTGCGTGAGCGCGGTGTCGATCGCCGAGGCACGGCCGCCGTAGTTGCTGAGCGCCGCGCCGAGCAGACTCCATGCCGAAGCGAAGGTGGAGTCGAGCGCGACCGCTTCGCGCGCGAGCTCGATGGCCTTGCGGTCTCCGAGGGAGTTCGCCCGCGCGGCCTCGCTGTACTTCTGCAGCGCGTCGAGTGACCCGGTGGTCGCGCGGGCCAGCGCCGGCGTCGCATTCACGTCGCGCAGCGACTCGCCGGCCTTGGCGCGGAGCGCGCGGGCCAGTCGGTCGGCGGCATCGATCAATCCGCGGGGGCCGTCACCCGATTCGCGGAACGACGCCAGCTCGATCCCGGAGTCGGCGCGGACGAGGCGGATCGAGACGATGTAGCCATCGCCGACGCCGGTCACCTCGCCATCGACGAATGCCTTCACGCCCTCGCGGAACGCGATCTCCCGCGCCAGGCTCGAGTCCATCCGCGCAGTGGCTGACCGCTGCATCCGCACCATCGCGGCCGCGATCGTCGTCGGCGGCACGAGTGTGAAGGCCGACGACCCCGCGAGCCCCGCGCGCACCGCATCGCTCACCACGCGGCCGAGCGCCGAGTCGACGTTGGTCGTGCGGAAGTCGGTCATGATGATCGGCTCGGCGCGTGCGAGCTTGCCCGCGGCGCGCAGCGATCCGAACGGCCCGATGCCCGAGGCGCGGAGCCCCATGAAGGTCGCGATCATCACTGAGAACACGCCGAGCGCGTACAGGCCACCGCGCGCGGTGCGATACCAGCTCATCTTCGGCGCCGACTTGAGCGCCATCGTCGCGATCAGGCCGTGCGCCTGCGTGCTCGGCGTGCCGCCGGGCGTGAAGGTCGGCGTGGCCGAGACCGCACGGCGCGCGACGCGTTGCACGTAGCCCGTCCAGAGCACGACCGGCAGGCCGATCGCCATCACGATCAGCGCGCCGGGATACACCCAGTCGGGAAGTCCGATGCCGACGATCGCCGCCTTGGCGAGCACCGCGACCGCGATGAACGCGCCGACGTAGATCGCGAGCGCCTTGCGGAACATCCCCGCGCCGCCGAGGAGCACCGAGGGCATCGATTCCATGCCGCCGCTGCCGCTCGTGATCGTCGCGAGTGCGCGCGCGATCTCGCCGGCCTGCTGCGGGCGGTCGTTCGGATCCTTCGCGAGGCACTGCATCACGACCGCCGCGAGCGGTGCCGGGAGGTCCGGGCGCAACTCGGTGACCGGCCGCGGCGCTTCGCCCATGTGCGCCGCGAGCATCCGCGGCGCGGTTCGGTTCGCGAAGACGTGCTGCCCGGTGAGCAGTTCGTAGGCCATCGCGCCGAGCGCGTAGATGTCGGCGCGGTGGTCGATCAGCGGATCACCGGCCGCTTGCTCGGGCGCCATGTAGGCCGGCGTGCCGATGGAGGTGCCGATCTGCGTGAGCGTGGCGTCGCCGCTCTCGGTGCGCGCGGCGCTGATCGCCTTCGCGATGCCGAAGTCGGTGACCACCGCGACGTCGCCCGAGATGAGCACATTGTCCGGCTTGATGTCTCGATGCACCACGCCGCGCTGGTGCGCGTAGGCGAGCGCCTTGGAGACGTCGCGCAAAATGCCGACGACCTCGGCTACCGGCAGCGGCCCGTTGCCGAGCCTCGCCCGCAGCGATTCGCCCTCGACGAACGGCATCGTGTAGAAGGGGAGTCCCTGCGTCTCGCCGGCCGTGTGCACGGGGACGATGTTGGCGTGCTGCAGCGCCGCGACCGTCTGGATCTCGCGTTCGAAGCGTTCGACGCTGATCCCCTGCGCGAGCTCGGGCGAGAGGACCTTCACGACGACCTTGCGCTTGAGGCGCAGCTCCTCGGCGAGGAAGACGCGCGACATGCCCCCGCCGCCGAGTTCGCGCTCGAGCGTGTAGGTACCGCTGAGGGTGGCCTGGAGCTGGTTCCGGAGCTGCTCGGACAAGTGCGGCGGGGCGCGGGAGGCGGGCGG
>JAYTNC010000084.1:0-2003 GCA_043748515.1 Gemmatimonadota bacterium
GTCGACCGCCTCACGCTGCAGTCGGAGCTCGGCGTGATCGGCGGGCGCGTGCCGCGCTGGGCGATCGCGCGGAAGTTCGCGCCCGACATCGCCGAGACCACGTTGCTCGACATCGAGGTGCAGGTCGGGCGCACCGGCGCGCTCACGCCGCGCGCGGTGCTCGCGCCGGTCGAGGTCGGCGGCGCGACGATCAACTACGCCACGCTCCACAACTTCGACCTCGTCGCCGAGAAGGACCTGCGGATCGGCGACACGGTGCTGGTGAAACGCGCCGGGGAGGTGATCCCGCAGGTCCTCGGTCCCGTGCCCGAGCGGCGCACCGGCGAGGAGCGCGTGATCACCGTGCCGACGCACTGCCCCGTCTGCGGCACCGCCGCGGTGCGCGACGAGGAGGAGGTCGCGAGCTACTGCCCCAACGTCGCCTGCGCCGGACGTCGGCTCGAGGCGCTCGCGCACTTCACCTCGCGCGACGCGATGGACATCCGTGGACTCAGCTATCAGCGGCTCGAGCAGTTGCTCGCGGCGGGACTCGTCGAGGACGCGGGCGACATCTACTCGCTTACCGCGGAGCAGGTCGCCGGGCTCGAGCGCTTCGCCGAGAAGAGCGCCGAGCAGCTCGTCGCGGCGATCGACGCCTCGCGCCAGCAGCCGCTCTCGCGTCTGCTCAATGCGGTCGGCATCCGGCATGTGGGCGCGGAGTCGGCGAAGCTTCTCGGGCGCGCATTCGGGACGCTCGACGCACTCGAGGCGGCCACTGTGGAGGAGCTCGAGGCGCTGCACGGCGTGGGCGAGACCATGGCGCAGGCGGTCCACGCCTGGGTCCACGATCCTGCCGTGCAGCGGCTGCTGACCAAGTTCCGCGCCGCGGGCCTCCGCCTCGACGAGCCCCGGGCGGCCGCCACGGACGGTGTCTTCAAGGGGATGAAGATCGTCCTCACCGGTACGCTGCCGACGCTCTCGAGAGGCCAGGCGACCGAGCTGGTCGAGAACGCCGGCGGCAAGGTGACGAGTTCGGTCTCCAAGGCGACCGACCTCGTGGTCGCCGGCGAGGAGGCCGGCAGCAAGCTCGAGAAGGCGCAGCAACTGGGCGTGACCGTGATCGACGAAGCCGAACTCTTGCGGCGCCTCTCTGCTTAGGCGTTTCTTTACCCCCATGATGCCCCCTCGCACGCTCAGCCCCGGCACTCTCTCCGCCGTCCCGCACGCCTCGTTGCGCGCGCTCCGCGCGGCCCTCGTGCGCGACCTCGGCGACGGCTTCGCCGGCGTGCTGCAGGAAGCGGGCTATGCCGGCGGCGAAGCGGTCTTCGACGCGTTCCGCGACTGGTGCGCCGAGAGCGGCCTGGAGGCGCCCGAGAAGCTCGCGCTGAGCCTCTTCCAGGAGCACGCGACGCGCTTCTTCGCCGAAGCCGGCTGGGGCACGGTGCGCATCACGCCGCTCGGCGACGCAGTGGTCGCACTCGACGCAGAAGATTGGTCCGAGGCCGATCCCGCCGCCGCGATGCCCTACCCGGCCTGCTACTACTCGGCCGGGATGCTCGCCGATTTCTTCGGCCGTGTCGCCGACGGACAGCTCGGGTGCATGGAGGTCGAGTGCCGCTCGAATGGCGCGGGGCGTTGCCGTTTCATCCTCGGCAACCCAGAGGTGCTCGCGCACGTGTACCAGCGACTCACCGAGGGCGTGGGGTACGAGGCGTCGCTCGCCGAGCTCAGCTGAGTCGAGTTGGGTTGAGCTGAGCCTCAGTACCCGCCGCCCGGCCCGTATTTCGGATTGGGCCGCAACGCGCCATCGACGATCGTCTCGCGGTCCCACGGCAGCACGATCTCGCTCTCGGTCTCGAGCGCGTGGAAGTCGGGCCGGTAGCTCCCGGTCCTGAAGCTCACCGCGGTCATCACCTCCGACGAGCCGGCGTTGATGATCGCCGCTCTCGCCAGGCGCATCGTGTCGCCCTCGCGGCAGGTCTCGTCGACGATCAGCACGCGCCGGCCGATCACCTCGGGCGGCG
>JAYTNC010000085.1:0-5110 GCA_043748515.1 Gemmatimonadota bacterium
CGCCGATGCCCGCGTGCTACGGGACGCCGGGTACGAGGTCAGCGCGATCGCCGAGTATCGCGGCTTCGTGAGCGCGGTGGTGCGGCACGATGGCGAGTCCACGATCCTGGATTGGGCGCATGAATCGTCCTGGCGATTCCTCCCGCTCGTCGCCATGGCGGGTGGTGGTGTCATGCTCCACCCCGTCGACCTCGCGATCAACAAGCTGGTCGCACTGGCGAATCGCCGCGAGCCACGTGATGTGGTCGACGCGATCTTCGCCGATACGCACATCCTGCCGTTTCCCGCGTTGGTGTGGGCCGTGGTCGAGAAGAATCCCGGGCTCAATCCCTCGTCGTACCTGGAGCAGTTCCGTCGTCGCACCCTGACGCCCGAGGATGCCGCGTACCTGCGCTTCACCGGTGTCTACAGCGTCGAGGACGCTGCGCAGCATTTCCGACGCATGATCGCCGCGGCGGATACCTTCATCGCCGCCAACACGCGTCGTGAGCCCGGTGCGCTCCTGCAGGATCGACGTACCGGAGCCTTCTTCCTGCCGCGATCCGAGGAGGACTGGGCCTGCACACGTGAGCATCGCGGCGCGTTGGGTGGGATCATCGCCCAGCCGGCGGACTGAATCGCGCCGAGCATCCAGATGCTCACGCGGTGGACGCCGTCCTCGTCGCGCACGCCGAAGCGGCGCGCGGCTCAGCCTCCGGGACGCGCCGCTTCGTCATGCACCGCGCGAAAGAACGCCGGAAGCTCCACACGCAAGCCAGCGACCGTCGGATCCGGTCGCCACACGAGCGTCTCGACGATCTGCTCCGGACGCGAGTCCGCCGGTCGCCACCGCTCCACCAGCCGCGCAGCGGCATCGACGATCCAGTACTCCGCGACGCCCTGTTCCTGGTAGATCAGCCGCTTCCGGTGCCGGTCAGCGCGTGCCGTGCTCGGCGAAAGGACCTCGACGGCGAGCAGCAGCGACGTCACGTCCGCCCATCCGCTCGGCGCCCCTGCCGCGCGCGCCGGCACCACGAAGATGTCCGGCTGCACCAACCGGCGCGCCGAGAAGACCAGGTCGGCCGGCGACAGCTTCGCCCAGCCCAGCCCCCGCTCCGCGACGTATGCCTTCAATCGCGGGAAGAGCTCCTCGATCACCGCCTGATGCCCCCACGTCGGCGCCGGCGTCACGAAGAGCTCCCCGTCGAGCACTTCGTAGCGGTTCCCGTCCGACGGCAGCGCGATCGCCTGCGCCGCGGTCCAGTCGACCTGCTGCAGTACTGGCATGCCCATAGCGTATGCTCGGCTCGGCGGTTCAGGCAAGAGTGCACGCGCCGAGGATGGGGTCACTGATCCTCCGGACCGGCACCGCAGCATCGCCAACGGGTACGTTCCGTCGCCAGGGACACACGGCCCGCGTCCTCCGGTCGCTGCCTATTCAACGCGCGTCTGGTCAGGTCGAGCCAGAACGCGAAGCCGCCAGCGCAGCAAAATGAAGCACAGCACAGGGAACGAGACGAGCTGCGCAATCCGAAGCGCCGCCTGTTCCGGCATCTCCCCTCGCAACACCGCCGGAAAGAGCAACACGGCATCGAACGGCGGAGCGAGGAACTGCACCGCGTTCTCCACGCCGTCGGAGAACCCGACTCCTGCCTTGAGGAACGCGATGAGGAACGGCGCCATCAGCCAGCCGATCGCGATCCCTGCGGTTCCGGCGCGGGCGGCCGTGCTGGTGACCGACACGGCGCAGCCGGCGATGGCGATCCACAGCGGCATCGCGACGAGGTGCGATCGGAACGCGGTCGGCGGGAGCTCGGTACTGCGGAGGATGCCGACCATCGCTCCGGCCATCAGGATCGCGCTGAGCGCGACATAGACCGCCGCCCCGACGCCGAGTATCGACCACGAGCGGCGCACGTCCGACTCAGGACGTTGCGCGAGCATCACCCACACCGAGGAGCGCTGCGAATACTCGAAGGTCCGCCCCATCACGGAGATCGCGACCAGCGGCGGGCCGTAGTAGCCGACGAACCCGATGATGCTCTCGCCGCCGCTGCCCAACATGGCTGCCGCGAGCGCAGCGAGCAGGACCGTCCCCACCAACGCGCGCCAGTCCTGCGTCGCGCGGAACAGGACCAGCACTTCCCTGGCGGTCATGCCTCCTCCACGAGTCGGCGGTAGTCGGCTCTCAGGTCGGTGGCGGCCTTGCCGCGCGGATCGACCGCGCCACGCACCTTGCCATGCGCCATGAACAGCACCGTGTCGGCGGTGAGGGCCATCTCGTCGAGATGATGACTGAGCATCAGCACCGCGGCACCGCGATCCGCCGCGGCGCGCACCACGATGCGAAGGCGGTCGAGGGCCGCGGGGTCGAGTCCCGCCTCGGGCTCGTCGAGCACGAGGAACCGCGGGTCGGACGCGAGCGCGAACCAGAGCTGGCAGGTGCGCCACTGCCCTTTCGAGAGCACGGCAATGGGACGATCCATCAGCGGCGCGAGCCTGAGGATCTCCCCCACCTGCTTCACGGTGGCGGCGTCGGGATCGCCCCTGAGCGACAGCAACTGCCGCGGCGTCAGGCGGTCCCACCCTCGCGCGCCGTCCTCGCGGACGAAGCCGACCCCGTGCGCTTCGCGGTATGCCGCCGGCGAGAGGCCGGCGACCGTCGCGTGGCCGCGGTCGGGCGAGGAGAATCCCAACAGCATGCGCGCCATGGTGGACTTCCCCGATCCGTTCGGACCGGCGACACCGACGACGCGACCGCGCTCCAGCGTGAGGTCGACACCGTCGACGGCGCGGACGGCGCCGTACGATTTCACGAGACCGCTCGCGACGACGAACGCATCATTCACTTCGCACACTCGGCGAGGAAGTCCTGGCTCCGGTAGAACGAGAGCACCTGAGGACGTTCGGGCGCATCACTCGGCGGTTCGTCGACGGTGACGATCCCGCCTTCCACCACGAAGACGTCGTTGAGTCCGGCGCGGGAGATCAGCGTCCGGCGGAAGGTGCGACCACAATAGAGGTCGAGGAACTGCGCCTCCTCACCGCCCTGCGCGACGACGAGATAGCCGCCCGCGAACGGCAGCGCGGCGCGTGCGGCAGGACGCTGCTCCGGCCGTCGTGACGAACGGAGCGCGGCAGGTGTGCGCGGGTCGGTTAGCATCTTCTGGAGTCCTGCCCGCTCGCCCGCGCTGAGTTCGCGTCGCGGTGGGTCGAGCAGCGTGTCGACCTGCGTGTCGATGCGCGTGCCCGAGGCCGAGATGGAGATGGAGATGACGCGCGCGGGGTCGGCCCCGACGAGCACCACGCGGTCGCGCAGCGCGCGCGCACTGATGGGATCGACCATGAACGCGTCAGGGCGCGAAGGGCCGCTGCGTTCGGTGCCGAACACGCGCGAGACGCGCCCCGCCGAATCGACCGCTGACACGATGACGCTGTCGACCGGCGTGCCCTGCAGCACCACCACCGAGTGCACGGCCACCCAGCGTCCCGACGGCCATTCGCCGAGTGCGATGGGCCGATGGATCGGCCTGAACGCGCGGATGGTGTAGGCGAGTTTGTCGGCGTCCGCGCGCTGCATCACGCGTAGTGCGCCATCGATGCCGATCAGAGACAGTCCCGCGGAGTGCGCGGTCATCGCGAACACGTCGCCCTGGCCGAACCGTCGCGGGCGGGAGACGAGGCGCGGTGTGGCGGTGCTCGTGGGGGTGCTCGCGTGATCCAACTGCCACAGCTCGCCGGACGAGCCATCGAGGATCAGCAGCGCGCCGTCGGTGGCGACGACGTCGCGTACCGAGAGCATGGTACCGTCGTCGGCGAGCAGCGGCTGCGTGACGTGCGGGGACACGGCCTCGACGACGGCGATCGCTTCGCCGGTGACATCGATGATGTTCTTGCCTGTGCGCTGCGACTGCTGGTCCCCGCCGCACGCGGCGAGGACCAGCAGAACGAGCGCGAATGAGTGATTCGCGATCGTTCGCATCGGCTCAGAGCGCCTTGAACACGATCGAAGGCGCGCAGAGGATGCCGTCGGAGGCGTAGCGCATGTAGCAGAACGCCGCCTGATACCACGGCAGGCCCTCGACGCAGCCCACGAGCTCGTCGGCCGCGCTCTTCACGCACTCGACCGCGTCACTGGTCGGGCTCTGCGCCTTCGCCTCCGTCATCGCGCTCAGCCCGAGCCCGATCACGAGCGCGAAGATGTACGGCAACCGCACCCACTTCCGTCCGTTCATAAGTACCTCCGTTGTGGTTGTTGAGAACCTTCGAGAGGTCGACAGGATAGGGCCGGCTGCCCGAGTGTGTGTGACGAATCGATTGCTGCTGGGCGCGCCGCATTGCGGTGGGCGCTCGACACGCTGCGGTGGGGGCGTCATCGCCGCGTCATCGGGCTCGTGGCGCCGAGCGAGAGCCCCGTCTGCGTGACCCGCAAGCCGCACCGGCTGGGAGATCGGCCATTGGACCGTTCGTCGCTCAATGGATGACGATCCGCCTCGACGATTCGACGGTCGAGTACTTCAGGGCGCTCGCCGAGGAGACGGAGTTGCCGTATCAGAGCCTCATCAACTTGTATCTGCGCGACTGCGCGGCATCGGGACGCCGACTGTCGTTGACCTGGCGGCCAGCCCGCGCCGGGGCCGTCTAGCCACATCAGGTGCTGAGCGGCAAGCTGACGGCAGTTGGTGCGGATGGCTGCGGTGGCGGTGCGGTGCGCCGACGTCCGCTGCAAGATCATTGTGCCGCCCCGACTACTACTTGATGGAGCGGTCTACAGTGGGAGCGCCCTCGGGCGCTCCTTTATCTACTGCTCGTCCGACCACGTCGAAGTACACAATAGAGACCTGCCGTCGGCCCGATCCGAAACCCACAGCCGTTCTGCTGTGGTGAGCCTGACCCAGGTGGTCGGGATCAGGAGCTGGTCGGCGGCACTCCCTTTTGCCCGCTAACATGGCGGGGCCGCTCGCCGTGGACTTCGATCGCGTGCTCGTCGCGCAGGCGCGCGAGGAGCGGATCGCGCTCGTCTCCGACGACACGGTCTTCGACGGGTACGGCGTCTCGCGGTACTGGTAGCGCCGCTGGCAGGGATGGCGGGTACGCCCTATCGTTAGAACATGGGACTCCTCAATCGCAT
>JAYTNC010000086.1:0-1780 GCA_043748515.1 Gemmatimonadota bacterium
CTTCGAGATCGCGGCGCGCGTCTCCGGTGACCTCGCCTGGGTCACCTTTCGCTACGCGCTGATGGCCGATCTGCCCAGCAGCAAGGCCGATGTCGTCGGCCGCGGTACCGCGATCCTCGAGCGGCGCGGAAGCAAGTGGGTCGTCCGACTGACGCAGACCGCAAGTCGCGCGCGCCGGCCGAGCGACCCGCCGATGCCGTGATCGACGACGCGCGTTGTCCCGCGACATCTTCTCGCATAGACCCCGTCCAATGACGCCGCGCAAGCACAGGATCATCGGACCCCGTTCCCCTCGCCTTCCTGAGACGGTCAACCTCTCCGGGACCGGCGTGGGGACCGTGCTCGGCGAGCTCGAGGCCAAGCTCATGCGGGTCTGCTGGGACGCGACGACACCGCTCACCGCACGTGAGGTGCATGAGCGGATCCGTGATGATCATCCAGTGTCGCCGCTCACGAGCATCACGGTCCTGAACCGGCTGGTGCGGAAGGGGTTCCTCTCCCGCGCCCGGACGGACGGTCGCTTGCATTACGCTCCACTCCTCGACGAGTCCGCGTTCGTGACCCGGGCGTCGCGTCGTGTGGTGGAGGGGATCCTCTCGCTTGGCACCGAGGCGGTGACGGCCTCGATCGTCGACGTTCTGGCGGAGCGGGACCCGGCCCAGCTCGAGGAGCTCGCGCGCCTGATCCGCCGCAAGCTTCGCGAGCGCCAAGGCTGATGCTGGCGCCGCTCGGCGTCGACGCGGCGGCGCCGCTCCCGTTGATCCATCGGGAGCAGCGCCGTCGACGTGCCTTGTTCCTCGCCATCGTCGCGGCGATCCTGCTCGGGGTGAGTCCGGTGCTCGGCCACCATCTCCTCGGCTCCGTACCATGGCTCTCCGCGTCGCAGATGCATCTCGGCATCTTCTGCCTCGTCGCGCTGCATCTGCTCCTGGCACCCGTGCACGAGTTCGCGCACTATCTGCTCTACGCCGGCGTCGTCTACATGCTGTTCGAGCGGGGATCGGCGTTCATTCGTCATGCGCGCGTGATGCGTGCGCTCCCGCAGCGTTCGGCGGTGGCCGGAACCATGATCGCCGAGGCCGCCGCGCGCGCGGGCCTGAGCCTCGGACGAGTGCGCGTGGTCCACGGCCTTCCAGCGCCGGCCTTCGTGTCGGGGTGGTTGGCGCCCCGCGTGTTCGTGGCAGCGGACCTTTCCGACCGCCTCACCCCTGACGAGCTCGCTGCCGTACTCGCGCACGAGGCGGTGCATCTCCGGCGCCGCGACCCGCTCCGGCTGTTCGCGCTGCGCGCACTCGCTTCGGTGCTCTTCTGGCTGCCGGCGCTGCGACGGATCGTCGCGGACCTCGAGGACGAGTGGGAGATCACGGCGGACGACGAGGCCGCGCGACGCTTTGCGCTCCCGCTCGCGACCGCCATCCTGCGACTCGGCGGCGGAGACCTTGGCGGCGGAGACCCCGGCATCGCTGAGCCGGCGGTCGGATTCCAGCGCGCCGACCTGCTCCCGCGCAGGATCCGGCGTCTTGCCGGCGAAGCGCCGCTGCCAACTTCGCATGTGTCGCGCAGTTCACTCGCGACGGCGGCCGCCGCACTGCTGCTCGTCTGGGGCTCGGGGATCATGGTGCTCCACCCGCTCTCCGATCCCGCCGCGTCCGACCCGGCGGCGCCTCCCGCCCACTGTGCGCACGAGCACGAGAGTGCGCTCTCGCACCTCTTCTGTCGGGGCTCGGCGTGGCGCCCAGGTGTAGAGGACGCGGACTGCCCGCACGGATCCCGCGCGGCG
>JAYTNC010000087.1:0-3162 GCA_043748515.1 Gemmatimonadota bacterium
GCCGTACCACTGCCCGACGCGCGCGCGTCGATGTCGTACGTGCAGGTGATCAGTGGACCTTCGAAGGTGTCGCCCATGAGGACTTCGAAGCCCGGCCGCACCGAGAGCGCGACCGTGAGAAGCTCGAGCGGCAGCGGTGACGTCGACTCGCTGCACGCGTTCACACCGCACGCGCTCAGGGCGAGGAGGGCGCCGAGGAGACGACGCGTCCGCGTCCGCACCGTGCTCGAGCGCATTCGCATGCTCAGCGTGACGACGCGCCCAGCGCCTGGTAGACGAGCGTCGGGAACTTGGCTCCGACGTCCGCACTGCTGGGCAGGGTCTGCGTCATGATGACCATCACGAGTCGCTCTGCGGGATCGACCGCGTAGTTGGTCGCGTAGGCACCGCCCCACCCGAACGTGCCCGCGGACTTGAAGCCGCTCGCGCCGAGCTTCTCGACGGTCTCGAATCCGAGGCCGAAGCCCATGCCGGCGGTGCCGTAGATGGCGCCGAGCAGGTCGGTGTGCATGAGTTCGGCACTGCGCGGCGAGAGGATGCGCACGCCGTCGAGTTCACCGCCGCGACGGATCGCCTCGAGGAAGCGCGCATAGTCGCGCGCGGTGGAGGTGAGTCCGGCGCCACCCGCGAAGCTGCGCCGAGGGCCGTCGACGTAGTGGCCCTGCCCACGCTGTCCTGTGTCGGCGCGCACGGCGCGGCCGGTGGAATCGCTGCGGTACACCACCGTGAGGCGCGACGCCTTCGCGCGCGGCACGAAGAAGTCGGTGTCGGCCAGCCCGAGCGGACCGGTGATGCGCGCGGCGAAGAAGCGGTCGAGCGGCATTCCGCTCGCGCGCTCGACGACGCACCCGAGGATGTCGGTGTTGTAGCCGTAGACGAAGCGCTCGCCCGGCTGCGCGACGAAGGGCAGGGTGCCGAGGCGGTCCATGGTAGTGCAGACCGGTTCGTCCTTGTCGGCGGTGTACCAGCCCCCGCCGGCGGCGGGGCCGAGCCCGGCGGCGCGATAGCGTTCGGCGACATGCGCGTCGGTGCCGTACGAGATGCCGGCGCTGTGCGTGAGCAGGTCGCGGATGGTGATCTGACGGCGCGCCGGCGTGAGTACGCGGCCGGTGTCGGCGCGCGACGCGACGGTGGTGCGCGCGAAGCTCGGGAGCCAGCGGGAGACGGGATCGCCGAGCGCGACCTTGCCCTCCTCGACGAGCATGAGGATGGCGGCGCTGGTGAGGGCCTTGGTCTGCGACGCGATACGGAAGATGGCGTCGGTGGTCATCGGTTTTCGCGCCTCGCGGTCGGACCAGCCGACGGCGCGCTCGTACACGACGACGCCGTCGCGCATCACGAGCGCGACCGCGCCGGCGATCCGTTGGGAGTCGACGGCCTGCTGCAGGTAGGCGTCGATGCGGGCGAGGCGGGTCGCGTCGAAGGCGGCGCGTGCGTCGGTGGGCTGTTGCGCGGCGAGCGGTGCGGCCAGCGCGAGGGCGAGGGCGAGTCGTTTCATGCCGAGAACATCGGTGCTGCGGGCGTCGGTGTCCACTCCTGTGCTTGCTTCGCCGGCCGACCGCGCTCCGACAGCCGACAGTTCACCGCACGAGGCCCCGCACTTCCGGCGCACTACGGCTCGCGATACGTTCTCGGCGCACCTCCCCTACCTGAGGCCCCGATGCGTTCGATCTCCCGCTCCGCGCTCGCCGCGACCTTCGCGGTCGTCGCGATCCTGCCGCTCTCCGCGCAGACCCCCGCCGCCACCGCGCGCCCCGCCGCGAACCAGTGGAGCGCACTGCACTGGCGCAACATCGGGCCGGAGGGCAATCGCTTCGCCACCGCGGCCGGCGTGGTCGGCGATCCGCTCACGTATTTCGTGGGCTCGGCGTCGGGCGGCGTCTGGAAGACCACCGACGGCGGCGTGAACTGGCGTCCTACGTTCGATGCGCATCCGGTGCAGTCGATCGGCGCGCTCGCCGTCGCGCGCTCCGACCGCAACGTCGTGTGGGCCGGCACCGGCGAGGCGCACATCCGGTCGCACATCTCCGTCGGGCAGGGTGTCTATAGAAGCACCGACGGCGGCGAGACCTGGGAGCTCAAGGGGCTCGAGAAGACGGCGCGCATCGCGCGGATCGTCATCCACCCCACGGACCCCGACGTCGTGATGGCCTGCGCGCTCGGCCATGCGTACGGGCCGCAGCAGGAGCGCGGCATCTATCGCACGACGGACGGCGGCACCACCTGGACGCGCGTGCTGTTCGTGGACGAGAACACCGGCTGCTCCGACCTCGCGATGGATCCGTCCAACTCGCGCGTGCTCTTCGCGGGGATGTGGCAGTTCGAGATCCACACCTGGGGGCGCACCAGTGGCGGACCGGGGAGCGGACTCTTCACCTCGCGCGACGGGGGCGTGACATGGACCCGGCTCCGCGGCAACGGGCTGCCGACCAAGCCGGTGGGCAAGGTGGTGGTCGCGATCGCGAACTCCAACTCGCAGCGCGTCTACGTGATGATCGAGACGGGCGACGGGGTGCCGAACAGCGGGGTGGAGACCGAAAGCGGCCAGGTCTGGCGCTCCGACGACGGTGGCAAGCAGTGGACCCTCGTGAGCCGCGACCGCAATGCGATGGGCCGCGCCCACTACTACTCACGCGTGGCCGTGGCGACCGACGACGAGGACGAGCTCTACTTCCTCACGGCGAGCTACAGCACGTCGATCGACGGTGGGCGCACGATCGTCGTGCAGCAGCGCGCCTCGGCGCCGGGTGGCGACCATCATGACATCTGGATCGACCCGACCAACGCCGACCGTCAGATCGTCGCGCACGACCAGGGGCTGTCGATCACGCAGAATCGCGGCCGCACCTGGTTCCGCCAGCGCCTGAGCAACGCGCAGATCTATCACGTCACGGTCGACAACAACATCCCGTACAACGTGCTCGGCAACAAACAGGACGAGCCGACGTACCGCGGCCCGAGCAACTCGCGGCTCGGCGGCCGAGGGATCCTTCGTGGGATGTGGCATGCGGTGGGAGGAGGCGAGAGCGGGTGGGCGACCCCCGATCCCGTCGACCCGAACATCATCTGGTCGAGCGCGTCCGGCAGCGGCATGGTGGGTGGGATCATCGTGCGGTACGAGGAGGACCGCCGGATGTTCCGCAGCGTGGAGGTCTGGCCGCA